>NZ_RAWC01000417.1:0-2448 GCF_003611685.1 Corallococcus sp. CA049B
GTCCTCGATGGCGAGCGAGCGGATCTCCTCCGGCGCCGCGGACGAGCCCCTCCTGAGGGGCCTGCTGTGGGCCGCGGAGCCCGCGCCGGAGGAGATCCGCTCGCTCGCCATCGAGGACCTGGCGCTCCTGGGTGACGCGCGCGCCCTGGACCCGCTGGCCGCGTTCATCTGGGACCCCAACCCGCGCATCCAGCAGGCCGCGTTGCGCGCGGTGGCCCTCTTCCAGCACCGCCGCGCCGAGGAGATCCTGGGCAACGTCGTGCGCCACCCGCGCCTGCCGGACGCGCTGAAGATTCAAGCGCTGGGAGGTCTTCTGTATCAGCGCACCCCCACCGCCCGCCGGGTGGTGCAGGACGTGGCCGCGGACAGCCGCGTGGGCTACGCGGTGCAGAACGCCGCGCGCTCGGTGGCGTCGCAGTGGGAGGCCGCCCCGGCCGCCGCGCCCTGAGACACGCCTGCCTGTCTGCCCTCCAGGCCTGACGCCGCCCTGGCCCGCCCAAGCCGATTCCTGGAGTGCGCGCGTGTATGGGTTAGACTGGGGCACATGAAGATCACCCCCCTCGACATCCGGCAGAAGCGCTTCGAGACGGTGATGCGCGGCTTCGCGCGTCCCGAAGTCGGCGCGTACCTGGAGCTGATCGCCGGCGAGTTCGAGGAGGTGGTGAAGGAGAACATCGCGCTCAAGGAGGAGCTGAAGCGCACGCAGGCGCGGCTCGAGCAGCATCAGGAGCGCGAGCGCACCCTCCAGGAGACGATGGTCACCGCCCAGCGCATCAGCGAGGACCTGAAGGACGCCGCGAAGAAGGAAGCGGAGATCATCATCGCGGACGCGGAGCACCAGGCGGAGAAGATCGTCCACGGCGCGCACCAGCGGCTGGTGCAGGTGGTGGAGGACATCAACGAGCTCAAGCGCCAGCGCACCCAGTTCGAGTCGCAGGTGCGCTCCGTGGTGGAGGCCCACCGCAAGCTGCTGGAGACCTTCGCCGCGCCCACCTTCGCGGACCGCGACTACGCGCGCGTGGAGGACAACGTCGCGTTCCTGTCGCAGAAGAAGGCCACCTCCAACGACTAGCGTCGCGCGCATGCCCGCCCCCTGGCTCAAAGCCATACCCGCAGGGGTGGAGCTGACGGTGCTCGTCCAGCCGCGCGCGTCCCGCACCCGGGTGGTGGGCGAGCATGACGGCCAGCTGAAGATCCAGCTCGCCGCGCCGCCCGTGGATGGCGAAGCGAATGCGGCCCTGGTGGAATTCATCGCCAAAACGCTGGGCGTGCCGCGTCGCCAGGTGACACTCGTGGCGGGTGACACGTCGCGCCGTAAGCGATTGAGGGTGGAAGGGGTTGATGCGGCGGCGGCCGAGGCTGTTATCTCTGGTGGACCGTGAGGCCACGCATGCTCCGCCTGTTCGCCTTCCTGATGATGCTGCTGGCCTCGCCGGGCGTGTTCGCGCAGGAGGCAGGTCCGCGGGGCATCCACGCCACGGAGGCCGTCGTCACGGACACCGCGCTCGTGCCCCACGCCCGCCCTGCCATCGTCGCGGGGGAGCTGAAGACGCAGCGCTTCGTCATCCTGCACACCGCGAAGGCGGCGGGCGCGGCCAGGGCCCTGGCCGGGCAGATTGAAGGCGTGCGGGACGCCTTCGGCGCGATGCTGGGGCGAGACTGGCCGGGCACCACCGAAATCCGCCTGGGCGTGGGCCGCCAGGAGTTCGAGGCGCTGGCGCTCCCCGGTGGCAGGCCTCCGGGCTGGGCCGTGGCGCTCGCCTACCCCGGGCATCAGATCATCCTGCTGGACGCGCTCAGCCTGAGCGACGCGGAGGGGCCCACCACGCTGCGGCACGAGCTGGCGCACGTGGCGCTGGGCCAGCTGGCGAAGGACTGGCCGCGCTGGTTCCAGGAGGGCGTGGCGCAGAACCTCACCGACGAGCGCTACTCCGTCGCCCACTACGGCGCCCTCTTCCGCGCGGTGACGCAGGAGCGCGTCTTCCACTTCGAGGACCTGTCCGACGACTGGCCGGACGTCCCCGCGGACGTCGAGATCGCCTACGCGCAGAGCGCCGCCTTCGTGGCCTTCCTCACCGGCAAGCACGGCTCGCACGCCATGGGCCTGCTGGTGGACGGCGTGCGCGCGGGTGAGCCGTTCGAACAGGCCTTCGGCAAGGCCTTCCGCACGTCGCTGCTGCTGGAGGAGCAGGACTGGCGCGAGGGGCTCGCGGCCCGCTACGGCTGGCTGCCGCTCACCACCAGCTCCGCGCTCCTGTGGCTCACCGCCTCCGTGCTGTGCGTGGCCGCCTTCGTGCGCCGCATGCGCCAGAAGTCCGCGCGGATGACAGAGCTGGCCGCGGAGGACGCCGCCGAGGACGCCGCGCTGCGCCTGCTCGCCGCCGCCCGCGCCGCGGGGCCCGTGCCCGTGGACGGCTCCGCGCCGCTGTCCCCCGCCCTCCCCTGGCC
>NZ_RAWC01000418.1:0-2436 GCF_003611685.1 Corallococcus sp. CA049B
GGACATGTGCGTCCAGCGGGAAAGGGAGGCATGGCGGCAGGTCCCAGGCGCGCGCGGCAGGAGGAGGGGTGGGGGCTCGCGGCGAGCCTCCTGGTGGCGCTCGTCCTCTTGGTTCTTTCCGTGGTGGCGCTGCTGCTGACGCGCGCCTCCGTGCGGTCGCGGGTGATGGAGCGCTCGCTGGACCTGCAGGAGGTGGGGCTCCTGGGGCGGGCCTTCAGCGACAAGGTGTCCCTGGCCAACAGCGCGCTGCTGGCGGGCGGAGAGTCGCTCTCCCGCGACACGGCGCCGGCACGGCGGCGCTTCCTTGCCACCGCGGAACGGCTGGCCGCGCGGCTGGATACTCCCGAGGACGAGGAGCTGGTGTGGGAGGTGCGCGCCGCGGAGCAGGCGCACGAGACGGCCCTGCGCGCGCTCATGAACGCCCCCACGCCCCAGGAGCAGAAGCTGGCGCGCGAGCGGCTCGCCCGGTCCCATGGGCGGGTGCGCGAGGCGCAGGCCCAACTGGAGCGCAAGGTGCAGGAGCGGCTGGCCGTGGAGAGCCGGTCCTCGGTGTGGGTGGACCGGTGGGAGACGGGGCTCTTGCTGCTGGCCTCCCTGCTGGGGCTGGCGGTGGCGGGGGTGCTGGCGTGGGTGCTCCACCGCCGGCTCCACCCGCTCCGGCGCGAGGCGGCGGCCAGCGCGCACCGCTTCCAGGCGCTGGTGGAGGGCGTGCGCGACTACGCCCTGGTGCTGCTGGACACGCGCGGGCGGGTGGCCAGCTGGAACCCGGGCGCCGAGCGCATCAAGGGCTGGGGCGAGGCGGAGATCCAGGGCCGGCCCAACTCCGTCTTCTACACGTCCGAGGAGGCGGCGGCGGGCAGGCCGGAGCGGGACCTGTCCCGGGCCCTCCAGGAGGGGCGGCTGCGCACGGAGGGGTGGCGGCAGCGCAAGGACGGCTCGCGCTTCTGGGCGGAGGTGTCCATCACCGCGCTGCGCGACGAGGACGGCGAGCCCCAGGGCTTCTCCCTGGTGACGCGCGACATCACCGAGCAGCGGCGCCAGGAGCGGGTGCAGGAGTTGCTCGCGGAGGCCGGCCGCGTCTTCCACCAGTCCCTGGACCCCGACCTGACGGCGGCGGAGGTGGCGCGGCTGCTGGTGCCGGAGGTGGCGGACGGCTGCATCCTCTACCTGCTCACGCCCGCGGGTGAGCTGCGGCCCCGGGCCGTGACGCACGTGCAGCCCGAACGCGAGGCGAGCCTGTGGGAGGCCCTGCGGCGGTTTCCGCCCCGCTCGGGCATGCCTCCGGTCGTCTGGGAGGTGATGCGCACCGGGCGCTCGCGGATGGACGTGGAGGTGGAGACGGATGACCTGGCGGCCTCCGCGGAGACCGACGAGCACCGGCTGCTCATCGAGCGCGTCGCCATTGGCTCCTCCATGGTGGTGCCCCTGCGCGCGGGCAGCGACACGCTGGGCGCCTTCGTGCTGCTGACGGCCCGGGGCCACCGCCGCTTCACGCAGGCGGACCAGGTGCTGGTGGAGGAGCTGGCCGGCCGCGCGGCGCTGGCCCTGGAGAACACGCGGCTCCTGCGCGAGGCGCGCGAGGCGGTGGACCTCATCGCCGTCACCGCGCACGACCTGGGCAATCCCTTGCAAGCGCTGCAATTGCTGCTCAGCAAGGTGCAGCGCTCGCAGGCGGCCGGCCGCGACGAGGACGTGCGCAAGGGCCTGGTGGTGGCGCGCGGTCAGGCGCAGCGGTTGGGACAGCTGCTCCACAACCTGCTGGACCTGTCGCGGCTGTCCTCCGGCAAGCGGCTGCTGGACGCCGCGCCCATGGACCTGGGGGAGCTGGCGCGCGAGGTGGTGGAGCGCTTCGCGGAGGCCGCCGCGGAGGCGGGCTGCGACCTGCGGCTGGAGGTGGAGGAGGGGCAGGTGGGGCAGTGGGACCGCATCCGCCTGGACCGGGTGGTGACCAACCTCTTGTCCAACGCGCTGAAGTTCGGCCGGGGCCACCCGGTGACGGTGTCGGTCTGCGCGCTGGACGCGGACCACTCGCGGCTGCGGGTGCGCGACGAGGGCGTGGGCATCCCGCCGGAGGCCCAGCGCCGCGTCTTCGAGCGCTTCGAGCGGGAGCGCGCCGCGCGGACGAAGTCCGGCTACGGACTGGGGCTCTACATCGCCCGCCAGCTGGTGGAGGCGCACGGCGGCGTCATCCGCCTGGAGAGCGTGCCGGGGCGGGGCGCCAGCTTCACGGTGGACCTGCCGCGCTTGCCCCGGCTGATGGAGGAGACGCCGGTGGCGGAGTCTCCTCCGGCCCCATCCGTGACGCGAAGCTAAGCCAGAGGAAGTAAGTCCTGTCAGGGGGTAGCGCGAGGCGCGAGCAGACTGAGCCGACCGGAGCGCTGCAAGCGGTGCAGCAGCCGGACGGCTTGAGGATAGAACTCCTCGCGCTGCTCCGTC
>NZ_RAWC01000419.1:0-2414 GCF_003611685.1 Corallococcus sp. CA049B
CCCGCAGCCCCGGTTCCCCACGCCGCCGCCGCGGCCGCCGCGAAGGGCTCCAGCGACCTGGACCTGCGCTACCAGAAGTTCGACCCCATTGGCACGGGGCCGCTGGGGACGGTCTTCAAGGGCCGCTACAACGCGCTGGGGCTGGACATCTGCATCAAGGAGCTGAAGGACATCTTCGGCTACTTCTCCTTCCTGCAGCGCGGTGAGGTCCTCAAGCGCCTGAAGAAGGAGCTGTGCGCGCAGGCGCAGGTGCGCCACCCGGGCGTGGTGCAGATCCTCGACCAGAACGTGGACTCGGCGCGGCCCTACTTCGTGGTGGAGCTGATGCGCGGCAGCCTGAAGGAGAAGCTGGAGGCCGCCGGCGGCAAGGGCATTGACGTGCAGCACGCGCTGCGCACCTTCCTGCAGCTGGCGTACGGGCTGAAGGCCGCGCACGCCGCGGGGCTCACCCACCACAACATCAAGCCGGAGAACGTCCTCTTCGACGCGTACGGCAACGCGAAGCTCTCCGACTTCGGCATGAGCCGCGTGGTGGAGGTGGACGCGACGAAGGGCATGCCCCAGGTGTTCGTGGGCACGGGCGGCATGGTCTACATGGCGCCGGAGCTGATGAACAAGGGCGTCCAGGAGGCGGGTCCCGCCGCGGACGTGTACGCCCTGGGCATCCTGCTCTACGAGATGTTCACCGGTCAGATTCCGGGCCGCCGCTCGCCGCTGCCGTCGGAGGTGAACCCGGAGGCGCCCAGCGGGTTGGATCAGCTCTTCGACAAGGCCACGCAGGACCGGCGCGAGCAGCGCTACCCGGACGTGGACGCGATGCTGGCGGACTTCTACAAGGCCTTCCCGGAGCGCGAGTACCTGGACCGCGGCGCGCTCATCCTGTCGTCGGATCCGCAGGAGTAGCCGCAGGCCGGGCAGGCGGGCCTCCGAAGCGAGGCCCGCCCGTCGCCACATGGACGGGCTCGCCCGTCCCCGCTGAACCCTGTCAGACTGCGGCGCGCCCATGTCCACGCGCTCTTCTGACAGCGTCCTCCTCACCGTCACCGGCAGGGACGGCCCCGACACCACCGCCCGCCTCACCGGCCTGCTCGCGAAAGCGGGCGCGGAGCTGCTCGACGTGGAGCAGGTGGTGGTGCAGGGCCTGCTCACCCTGGCCCTCTGGGTGCGCCTGCCCGGTGGCGA
The DNA here is from genome assembly GCF_003611685.1 of Corallococcus sp. CA049B. Lineage (NCBI taxonomy): Bacteria > Pseudomonadati > Myxococcota > Myxococcia > Myxococcales > Myxococcaceae > Corallococcus > Corallococcus sp. CA049B. The sequence continues at coordinate 1,183 of NZ_RAWC01000419.1, forward strand.
GTCCCTCCAGGCGCTCCCCGAGCTGGCCCGCGAGCTGGGCGTCACGGTGGACGTGCGCGCGGTGCCTCCGGCCATCACGTCTCCAGCGCCGGGGGTGGAGCCGCTGCGCTATGTCGTCACCGCGGTGGGCAAGGCGCTGGGCGTGCACGACGTGCATGCGCTGACGCAACAGCTGGTGGCGGGCAACGCGCGCGTGGAGCGCATCACCCGGCTGAGCGAGACGCCGCTCGCGGCGGTGGAGCTGCACGTCACGCTGCCGCCGGACGCGGACACGGCGGCGCTCAAGCGCGCGCTGCTGGCGCTGTCCATGGCGAGCCCCACGTTCGATGTCGCCCTCCAGCGCGAGAGCCTCTACCGGCGCGGCAAGCGGATGGTGGTGATGGACATGGACTCCACGCTCATCCGCATCGAGGTCATCGACGAGCTGGCGCGCGCGTACGGCGTCCACGCGAAGGTGGCCGCCATCACCGAGCGCGCGATGCACGGGGAGATGGACTACGACGAGTCCCTGCGCCAGCGCGTGGCGCTGCTCGCCGGGCTGGATGCGCGCGTGCTGCACGAGCTGGCCGCGAACCTGCCGCTCACCGAAGGAGCGGAGACGCTCATCCGCGTGCTCCGGCGCCTGGGCTACCGCACCGCGGTCATCAGCGGCGGCTTCTCCGTGGCGGCCGAGGCGCTCCAGAAGCGGCTGGGCATCGACTTCGCGTACTCCAACGCGCTGGAGGTCCAGGACGGGAAGCTCACCGGCCGCACCGTGGGCACCATCGTCAACGCGCGCCGCAAGGCGGAGCTCCTGGAGACGCTGGCGGAAGCGGAGGGCATCCTCCTGGAGCAGGTCATCGCCGTGGGTGACGGGGCCAACGATTTGCTGATGCTGGAGAAGGCGGGGCTGGGCATCGCCTTCCGCGCCAAGCCGAAGCTGCGCGAGGCCGCCGACACGTCCATCTCCGCCGGCGGGCTGGACACCATCCTCACGCTCTTGGGGCTCACCGCGCGCGAGCTGCGCGAGGTGGGCTGAAACAAGACAAGACAGGCTCAGACGCGCATGCGCGCGGCCAGCTCGCGCTGCTGCACGGCGCCCTTCTCGAAGACGAGCTCCAGCAGGGCGCGCAGAATCTTGGAGCTCTTCTCCTGGTTCTGCTGCACCGTCTGCAGGCGGGCCAGGTCCTCCTCGGTCCACTCGTTGGTGGGCGCGCCGCCCGCGAGGATTTCATCCAGGACTGTCTCTTATA
>NZ_RAWC01000041.1:0-53140 GCF_003611685.1 Corallococcus sp. CA049B
GGGTGGGGGCCTCCAGGGACAGCGGCAGCCGCGTGATGCCATGCCGCGCCAGCGCGTCGTCCACGCACGCGGCGAAGAGGGCCTCCGGCGCGTCCACGGACAGCTTCACCGCGGCGGCCTGGGGGCACGGCCCGCCCGTGGGCGAGCGCCACGTGCAGCGCACTCCGCCGCCTCCGCGCACGCAGGCCAGGTTCGCGCGCTCGGCGTTGACGTCCACGTTCACCACCGCGGACAGCGTGGCGAAGGTGGGCGTCCACTGGACGGAGGGCGCGTCCGCGCAGGTGGCTCCGGGGGCGCGCGCCAGCGCCAGGTCCACCACGTTCTCGCGGAAGACGAAGGGCGTGGGCGCCGCGCTGTAGGCGTAGGCCGCGTCATCCCAGGCCCAGCCCGGGCCCATGCCGCCGTCCAGGCCGTCCGTGCCGGAGATGCGCACGTTGCCGCGCCACTGGTGGATGCCGCGCGCCTGGAAGGCCTCCGCGATGCGGTCGCACGCGAGCGCCGTCTCCGGGAAGCGCCACGAGCCCAGCGACGGGTCCCCGGACGCCTGCGCCACCACGTCGCCCAGGAACAGGCCTCCCGCCTGCGAGCCCTCCAGGAACACCGGCGTGGTGAAGCGGAAGTCCGCTCCCAGCGCGGACAGCACGGCGGACGTGGACACCACCTTCATCGTGGACGCGGGCAACAGCCGCACGTTCTCGCGGTGGGTGAAGAGGGGCTCGCCGGTGCGCGCGTCCACCACGTACGCGCCCGCGAGCGCGCCGTCCGCCTCCAGGGTCTCCAGCAGGGCGTGAGTCACCCCGGGCAGGGTGTCGCGTGGGGCGCCGTCTGGCGTGGCGGCCGTGTGGGTGCAGGCGGACAGGAAGAGGGCAACGACGCTGGCGGGAAGGAGGGCGCGGCGCATGGCGGCGGCCACCGTATGTCGCGTGCCTGGGAGTGTCATGGATTCCCGCCAGCGGGTGGGGCGGAAGAAGTGCACGGTTGGACGGCGCCCGGGCAAACGGCTTCCGGCGAAGGCTATTCCCGGCGCTTCACGTCCAGCCACACCGAGTGCCTTGACGCGGCGACACAGGACCCCCATCCTGCCGCGCCCCATGCCTGTCCTACGTGGTGCAGTGACCTTTTCGCGCTTCCGGACCGAGCCGGCCAAGGATGCGCCGTCCGACGTCAAGCGCTGGATGACCAAGGGACTCAAGTCCCATGCGTTCGAGCCCATCGACCGCCGCTCCGAGGAGGAGCGCGCCGCGGGGTTTGTCGAGTTGGAGAACCCGGAGTCCTCCGAGTTCGCCACCGGCAACCTCTTCTATGGCGAGTACGCCCTCTTCGCCTTCCGCATCGACACGCTGAAGGTGCCCGCGTCGATGATGAAGTCGGAGCTGGACAAGTGGGCCGCCGCCTTCGGCAAGGAGAACGGCCGGCCGCCCGCGCGCGCGGAGAAGAACAAGCAGCGCGCGGAGCTCAAGCAGTTGTTGCGTCAGCGCGCGGTGCCGCGCACCAGCACGCTGGACGTGACGTGGAACCTGAAGACGCACACGGTGCAGGTCTGGGCCGCGTCGCGCAAGACGGTGGATGAGATCTGCGTGGCGCTGGAAGGCGCCCTCGCGGTGAAGGTGATTGGCATCACGCCCGCGTCCATGGCGCAGCGCGCGGGCATCGACGAGAAGGCCCTGGGCCCCACGGCGGAGCTCATTGGCATGGACCTGCCGGCGACGGCTTCGGTGGAGGACACCCATGGCGAGGCGTGAGCAGGCGAGGGAAGAGGCGGCGTTCGCCCGGGGCGATGTCGGCGTGGATGGTGCTGCCACCGAGGAGGAGAAGGACGAAGCCGAAGTCGAAAAGGGCAAGGCGCGCGAACAGCTGCTGCGCGGCCGGGCCTACCTGGGCCGCGAGTTCATGACGTGGCTGTTGTGGCGCTCGGAGTCGGGCGACCCGCTGGTCGAGCACGACGGCGCGGGCGTGGTGGTGCTCTACCTGGGCAAGGTGGTGCTGCGCGGCGTGGCCGGCGACGTCACGGAGATGAGCGCCAAGGGCACGCTGGCGCCGTATTCGGAGAACGTGCGCCACTCGCTGGACCGGGGGCTGCTGGTGTCCCAGGCGCGGCTGCGCATCTCGCACGGCGAGCGCGAGTACGAAGTCACGCTGGATTCCGAGTTCCTGGACATCCGCGCCGCCAAGCTGCCCGCGCTCATGACGGAGGAAGAGGATGATCAGCTCTCCGAGCGTCTGGAGTTGACCGAGCAGCTCTCCGCCATCGTGGACGCGCTGGTGCAGGACTTCCTGGCCGTGCGCGCCGGCCGCGCCTGGAGCAAGCAGGTGGTGCCCGCGCTGAAGGCGTGGATGAAGGGCGAGGAGAAGGGGAGCGACCTGCTCTCCAAGGCCGCCCGCGCCAAGGGCCGTGACGCCCGCGCCGCCCGGGGCTGAGCAGGAGATTGGAGGGAACAGCCGCCCGCGCCCGAGAGGTGACGGGCGGCTGTCCTGTTTCAGGGCAAAGGCGTTGAGCGTGCGCCGATGGCTGGAAAGCGTTCGTAGGTCCGCTTGAGCGCTTCCACGTGCACGGGGTTGTCGTAATCAAGCGGCGTCTCCGTGAGCTGCACGATCCACCCGCCTGACGGAGTGCGACGCGCCCGCGTGAGCAACTCGGCATCGCGAGCAGGATCCGGGAACCCGATGACCTCCGCGGCGGCAGCGGACCAATAGTTCACCCATCCAAGGAAAGAGGGAGTCTCCGGCCTGGGGCTCTTCTCAGGCATGTTGAGCATGGGGAGCCCACGGGGAGATTGCTCAGGTCCGTCCGGTGAGCGGCGGAACTGCTGCGCGACTTCCGAGCCGTAACCATACGGCGACGCGTGCCCCCAGAACGCACGAGCCCCTTCCGCCACGGCCTCAAGCAGAGCCGCCGCTGCTGCGATTACAGGTGCGTCGAGTGGCAGCTTGCCATGAACTTCAAATTGGGCCTGGCCGCCGGGACTGAAGAGCTCGGACCGGTCCCTTCCATTGACCGTCACGGGATAACTCTCGTCCCCGTTGCATATGAGGGGGAATCCTCCATCCTCAATGCTCGCCAAGAGCCATTCGTCGCGCCGTGGCAATGCAATAAGGCGCCCGCCTTCTCCGACTTCCCACTCCAGTCGTATGCTGGGCAACGCCTTCTCCATCCCATTGACGATGGCGACGGGGCGGCTGTCGTCAACCAAGAGCGCAGGCGCGTAGACAATGAGAGTGAGTCTTTTTCGCGTAGTCATCGTTGACACCCTGTGACGACGATAATGAGAGTGGGTTCCAGTTCCTCCAGCGCCGCTTTGTGCGCCTCGGTGCTCACCCCAACGATGAATTCATATCCACAGGCCTTCGCGACCTCTCGCTCCTTTTCTAGCTGATCCAGTTCTTTCTCAATCTCTCTGTCCTGGATGAAATCATTATACGAGTCGAATCGGTGGGTCTTGATCTCCCACAGTTTGCGGACACCGACTTGCAGCGCATCGAAGCGTACACCGCCAACAAGCACATCCATCCCGGGATAACGGTTGGGCGGAAACTTATCGGCACACTCGTTATGCGCACGATCTTCGCCCGCGTGACGCACGGGAACAGGCTCGCAGCTGGCGCGGCCCGTCCTGTCCACGGGCACAGGCGGCACCGGGGGCTGTCTGCCCTGGCCCGCTGGCTCCGGTTCCAGCTTGGGCTTCGGCTTCGCTACAGCATCTCGGGACGCAACCTTCGTCCCTCGTGAGCTCCCTGCTTCCTCGGGGTAGAGATGGCGGAGCTCATAGGCGTCCCATTCTTCCTGGATGGCGACGGCGACGACCACCACGCCCAGGACGATGACGGCTCCCACGGCGATTTCAGGGGCCGCCAGCACGCAGAACCCGAGTCCCAAGGTCGCGGCGTCAGCGGAGGCGACCGTGCATCTTCCCGTGGTGTCACGGAACTCGACGCGAGCATGATCGAGCGCCGGATAGCACCGCTCCACCAGCACGGGCCAAGGCTGGGACGCCTCGCGGACAACGCACCGCCCGTCATCCCTCCAGGGCAGCGCCGCCGCTCGTTGGAGGTTGGCCGCCCTCGTACCGCGGGCCGCTGGCGCACGGGCGCGTGGCTCCGTCGTGGCGCAGGCCGAAAAAATGAGCAGCAGCAAAAGGGCGCCGCATGTCCGGAGACGCATGGCCATCTCTTCGCAACAATTGGAAAGCCTCCGAGTCCTGGGACTCGGAGGCTGATGGGGGCGCTTCCTTCAGGTGTCTACATCGGGTTGGTGCAGCGCCAGACCCCGCAGGAACCCTCACGCGAGCCACAGTCATACTGGCTCGAGCACGGCTTGCAGCTGGCCGAACAGATCATCTGGACAGCGGACGTCTGATTCTCGGTCGTCTCCGCCGTCGAGCCGGGAACCATGGCCAGCGCCGTGCCCGCCATGATGCCGATGATCAGCGCGAATCCAGGAATCGTCTGCTTCAGTCGCGATGCCTTCATGTTTCCTCCGGGGTGGGTGCCATCGGGCCGGAGCATCCCCGCCCGCGCACAGGATGCATTCGAACAGACGCCGAGCAGCGTTCCAAGCTCGGCAGGCGCTCCAGTCTGGAACACCACGCACCGGAATGGAGCGAGCCCCCATGCCAGTCCGGAGCGGTGAGGGGCTGTTCCAGGGCGGAGCGGTGACGGCATGGGGCTCGCAATGACTCGCGGCCGAACCCCACCCCCGCGAGCAGGTGTGCCATGCCGTCCGCCCCCAGCACCGAAGCCATCCAGCGCATCTCCCTGAAGAACCGCGAGTACGCATACATCGAGGACGCCAACCGCGGCGTCGTGCTCATGGAAGTGGGCCCGCGCGTGCTCACGCTGGAAGCGCACCTGACGCTCGTGGCGAAGGAGCGGATGGTGGAGGTGGGCGCCGGCAGCTGGTGCGTGGTGCGCAACCCCGTGGTGCGCGTGGACGGACAGGTGGCGCTGGACGACTTCGGCCAGGCCCGCGTCGCGGTGGGCGACCGAGAGGTCCGCGTGGGCCCGAAAGTCTTTCCGCTGTACCCGGGCGAAGAGCTGGAGGGCGACATCGTCCCGGAATACGTCCTGGGCGTGTCCGAAGCGCTGCGGCTTCGCGCGCTCACCGCCTTCACGGACACCCACGTCCCGGACGCGCCCCGACGCCGCGAGGCAGGTGACGAGTGGCTGGTGCGCGGCCCCGGCCGCTACGTGCCCGGCGAGTCCGTCACCGTCGTGTCACTGGAGAAGGCCCGCGTCCTCAAGGAGACCGAATACTGCGTCATCCTCAATCCCGTGGACCGCGCCACTGGCCGAGTCCAGGAAGGCCGCCGCAAGGTCGTCTCCGGTCCGGATGTCTTCTTCCTCGAACCCGGTGAGGCGCTGGAAGGGGACGTGCGCCGCAAGCACGTCCTGTCGGAGCTCCAGGGGCTGAAGCTCCAGGCGCTGGATGACCTCTCCGAGAACGAGGGCGGCGAGCCTCGCGCGCGCAAGGCCGGTGACACGTGGATCGTCCGGGGCCCTCGCACCTACGTTCCCAGCGAGAAGGTCCTCATCCACCGTGAGATTGCAGCGCTGTCACTGGGGCAGGGGGAAGGCCTGTACGTGCGCGACCTGCGCTCGGGCAAGGTGTCGCTCGTCCAGGGCCCGTGCCAGTTCATGCCGGAGGCGCACCAGGAGCTGCACGAGAAGCGCCTGTCCCCGGACGCGGAGGCCCTGCTGGGCCTCACGCCTCCGCTGCCGCCCGCGGAGGCGAAGGACGCCCGCGCTCCTCGCCCCATGATCGCGACGGAGAAGGGGGACCGCACGCGCGCCATCGTGCTGCGCATCGAGGACAACACGGCGGTCCTCATCAACGACTTCGAGACCAACCACGCGCGCGTGGAGTTCGGCCCCGCGAAGGTGATGTTGCGCCCGTACGAGGACGTCACCGTCCTGGACCTGTCCGGCAGCACGCCCAAGCGCCCGCGTCAGCTCAAGGTGCTGATGCTGCGGCTGGGGCCGGACTTCGCCACGGACCTGTTCGAGGTGGCCACGCGCGACCACGCGCGGCTGCGCATCAAGCTTTCCTACAAGTGGCAGTTCGACGTGCAGGGCGACCCGGAGAAGGACAAGGCCATCTTCCGGGTGAACGACTTCATCGGGTACGTGTGTGAGAACCTCGCGTCGCGCATCCGCCAGGTCGCCGCGGAGAACGAGTTCGAGACCTTCCACAAGAACGCCAGCGTGCTCATCCGCCGCGCCATCTTCGGCATGGATGACGCGGGCCGCGCGCGCAAGGACCGCCTCTTCTCCGAGAACCTGCTGCGCATCATCGACATCGACATCAAGGACATCGCCCCCGTCGATGAGAAGACAGCCCTGAAGCTGCGCGAGGCCATCGACACCAACATCCAGATCCAGCTGGACGCCTCACGCCAGGAGGCCCAGGCCGCCGCGGAGCTCAAGCGCATCCGCAGCGAGGAGGAGAAGCAGCTCGCGGACATCGCCAGCCACCGCAAGTCAGAGGCGGAGCGCCAATCCCTCATCGAACTGCAGAACCGCAACCACCAGCTGGAGACGCTCAGCCGCGCCAAGGTGGAGGCCGAGGCCCAGCTGGAGCGCGCCCGCGTGGAGAGCGAAGAGGCGCTGGCCCGCGCCGAGTCCGACGCTCGCGCCTCGCGCATCCGCTCCGAGGCGGAGGCCGAGCGCGAACGGCTCACCACCCAGGTGGCCCTGGAGCGCCAGCAGCGCCTCAACGACCTGGAGGTGGAGCGCCAGTCGCGCCTCGCGGAAGTGGAGGCCAGCCAGTTCCGCCAGCGCGTGGAGTCCCTGGGCGGCGGAGAGAACTTCGTGAAGGCCGTGGCCGCGCAGGCCCAGGCCGCCGTCGTCGGAGGCCTGGACAAGGTCGTCTTCCTCCCCAGCGGCTCCAACCTCAACCTCTTCGACGCCATGCAGGGGCTCCTGGGCCCCGGCGGACAACCCCGCCTGTCCGCCCCCCACGCGCCGAAGCCGGCGGACGTTTAGCGCTCGTACTCGTCGCACCCCGTCTCCTGCTTGGACGGGAAGGCGGACTTCTTCTCCTGGCGCACGTAGTCGTGGCTCTGGGAGAAGAGGTCCGGGCTGTTCACGGACACGGTGCCCTTCGCGGCGTCGGCCGTCTTCCACTGGAGCGCCTCCGGCTTGCCGTCCGCGGACGTGAGCCCCAGCACCCAGGCCCCGGCGCCCTTGCCGGGCTCCACGGACGTCACCTTCAGCGTCGTGGCCTCCTGGCCCAGCTGCACCTCCACCTCGCCCGTCGCGGGCTTGACGGTGAAGCTGCGCGTCGCGGCCGAGCAGGGCTTGAGCACCACGAAGCCCTTGCCCTGCCGCGTCAGCTCCACCCACGTCCCCGCGAAGGGCTGGAGCTTGTCCGCGGCCACGGGGGCCTTCACGGCGGCCTTGGGCGCGGACTCCGCCGCACAGTCCAGGTCCTCGCGCTTGAGCAGCCCCGCCGTGGCCTTCTGGGGCCCCTGGAAGCGCGCCGCGAGGAAGTCCGGCTCCACCGGGTCGACGTAGGCCTCCACCGCGTCGCCGGACACCACGAACGCCTTGCGCGGCGTGTTGGCCGCGTCCGACGCGTGGAAGCCCGCCTTGGACACCTTCACCTTGCAGATGCCCAGCGGCCTGGCCGTGCTCCGGGCGAAGGTGTCCTTGCCCGGGTAGCCGGCTCCGCAACAGGACGGTGACGGACCGGACTCCAGCACGAACTGCTTGGGATTGACGCGCAGCGTCCAGGCGTCCTCCTCGCCGGCCTGCTGAAGTGACCAATTCGTCGCGGTCTTCTTCTGGACGACCAGGGCGCAATCGCACGTGCCCGCGCTCTCGCCCTGCGGGAACGAACCGGAGAAGTGCACCAGCGTCTCGTTGCTGCCCTCGACGATGGCCAGCGTCCCGCCCTTGTTCGAATAGACCCCCGTGAGTCCCTCGGGCCCCTGGGCCGAGGCCTCCGGGACCGCGCTCGTGACGCAAATGGCAAACAGTAATGCCACACTTTTGAAATCCGGTTGGATCCTGGACATCCGACTGGGCCTCCTGGGCAGGTTCTTCAGTCTCAGCGGATCCATCCGTTGAAACTGAAGTTGCCGGAATCACTGGTTTAACGGGATTGTGACTGGGAATGCGAAACTGATCGCATTGCCTTCCGATAATCGCTGCAATCCAAGCACGTCCGCGGCGCGTCTGTTCGCGGCCTGACATAGAGGGGTCTTCTCCGTGACCGTCTCCAATATCCGCATCAAGTCGGGTGACACGCTTACCGGGCTCGCGAAGCGCTACAACACGACCGTCGACGCGCTGGCCAAGGCGAACAACATCAAGGATCCGAACAAGATCCAGGCCGGCAAGACGCTGAAGGTGCAGGACGGCTTCGACACGAAGGGCACCACGAAGTCGAGCGCGGGGACGAAGACGTCGGGTGACAGCTTCACGCAGGCCACCGACGGCGCGAAGGCGACGACGCCCGCGACGAACACGTCCTCCAGCAGCGCGGCCAGCGGGGAGCTGGGCGGGCTGAGCCGCAAGTACGAGGCGCGCGGCCCCGGCACCGTGTCCACGGGCAAGGGTGACAAGGGCGGCGTGTCCTACGGCTCCTACCAGTTCGCCTCCGCGAACGGGTCCGCGCAGTCGTTCGTCAACTCGCTGAAGAAGACGCACCCGGAGTTCCACCAGGCGCTGTCGGGCAGCAAGCCGGGCTCCGCGCAGTTCTCCGCCGCGTGGAAGCAGCTGGCGGCGAAGGACCCGAAGGGCTTCGACAAGGCGCAGCACGACTACATCAAGGCCACGCACTACGACAAGGGCGCCGCCAACATCAAGAGTGCGACGGGCATCGACCTGGACAAGCGCTCCGCGGCGCTGCGGGACGTGGCCTGGTCCACCTCCGTGCAGCACGGCCCGGGCAAGGCGGATGACATCTTCAAGAAGGCGCTGGCCGGGCGCGACCCCTCGAAGGTGAGCGACGAGCAGCTCATCAAGGACATCTACGCCGAGCGCGGCCGCACCAACGGCAACGGCACCCTGGTGCACTTCTCCGGCAGCTCCAAGGACGTGCAGAAGGGCGTGGCCAACCGCTTCAAGTCGGAGGCGAAGGACGCGCTCGCGATGCTGAAGCAGGAGAAGTCGGGCGCCACGACGAAGCCGGCCAACACCAACACGGGCGTGGTCCCCCCGTCCGTGAGCGGCGACTCGAAGCCGGGCCGCACGGAAGGCCAGGGCACGAACACGTCCAAGCCCACCACGGAGGCGGCCCCCGCGAACACGGAGCAGGTGGCCCCGTCCAAGGACAAGCCGGCGGTGCACGTGAAGGTGCCGTACTACAGCCAGTTCGAGAACGGCCACGGCTACACCGCGAGCGACACGGCGTGCTTCAAGGCCGCGACGGCCATGTCGCGCGACGCGGGCGCGACCGTGCTGGGCCCCGACCGCCGCATCCAGGTGGGCACCAGCGAGAACGGCGTCGGCGCGCTGAAGGTGGACTCGAAGAAGGCCGCCGAGGGCCGCAACTACATCGACAAGCAGCTGGAGGCCGGCAAGCCGGTGGTCGTGGGCGTGAGCCACAAGGACGCGAGCTACAACGCGGACGGCCTCACGGACCACTTCGTGACCATCACGGGCCGCGGCGTCGACGAGAAGGGCCGCACCTACTACACGTTCCACGACCCGGGCACGAAGAACGCCAGCACGGGCAAGGACACGAACCCGAACAACCGCTTCTACGTGGATGACAAGACCGGGAACATGTACCGCCCCGGCAAGGCCGCGAACGGCTACGTGACGGAGCGCCACTACGACGTGGCCATGGTGCGCCGCAACGCGTAGTCCCTGGCGCAAGGCAGCCCTCCGGAAGTGCTTCGGCCCGGCGACCTCGTGAGGAGGTCGACCGGGCCGTTGCACGTCATCCGTCTGTGATTCGAAGCGACGGCCCTACGCGTGCGCCGCCTCGCGCCGCGCGGGCACCTCGCCGCGCAGCTCCGCGACCTCGGCGCGCAGGAGCCAGTCGGACGGGAAGTCCGTGCTCGCCCGGGCGATCTGCTCCAGCCGCTCGGGGGCCAGCTGCCCCGCCTCGCGGATGCGGCGCACCTCCGTGTAGAGGGCGGCCAGCGACGGGGGCAGGGCCTGCGCCTTGCGCTCGCGCGCCTGGGCCTCGCCGTCGCCCGCGGTGAAGGCGTCCAGCTCCCCGAACCACTCGTCCCACGTGCCCGGGTCGGCGGGGCCGCCCGCCACGGACGGCAGCCGCTCCGTCAGGTACAGGCGCGCCATGGACGGCAGCGTCAGCTCCTGGCCGGCCAGCGTGCCGCGCAGGGCAATCACCTCGCCGCCGCCCACCGCGAAGCCCTCCAGCACCAGCCCGCTGTCGAGCGTGAGCTGGAAGCTCCCGCGCTCCGGCAGGGTGCCCTGGCCAAAGGCGACCAGCGCCGCGCCGCTGAACGGCTTGTCCACGGCGTGCCCGTTCACGGACGTGAGGATGGGGCCCTCCAGCCGGGCCAGCGCGGTGGACAGGCCCGGGGCCACGTCCTTCGCGGCGGGCAGCAGCTCCACGACCTTGCCCGTCACCTCGCGGCCGTCCGCGAGCACCAGGTGGTTGACCGTGCGCGCGCGCAGCGCCTCGTTCAGGCCGTGGTCCCCGCCGCGCTTCCACGCGAGCGTGGACTCGAACTCCGCCAGGACTTCGAAGAGGTGTTCAAAGTCGCGCGCCACGAAGAGCTGCGGCTGCATGCGGGTGATGTCGTAGTCCGTGTCCGCGCACGCCACGCCCAGGGGCAGCTTGTGCACGGCGGACGTCAGGCAGTGCCGGGCCTCGCCGATGCTGGACAGCAGGCCCGCGCCGTAGATGCGCGGGTGCTTCAGGTCGCCAATCAGCCCGTACTCCGCGGTCCACCAGTACAGGCGGCTCGCGCGGGTGCTCTCGCTGATGTAGCGGTGACTGGCGTTCGCGGCCTCCAGGCGGGCCTGGGCGTGGGCGATCTCTTCTTCCGTCGCGGTGGGGTCCTCCTTCACCACGGAGAGGTTGCGGATGGCCTCGAAGACGGCCTGGTCCTCCACGCTGGCGATGGCCTTGAAGCCCACCAGCCCCACGGCCTTGAGGTACTGGGCATACCGCGCGTTGGCGATGATGGGCGCGTGGCCCGCGCTCTCATGGACGATGTCCGGCGCGGGCGTGTACTGGATGTGCTCGTGCGTGCGGATGTCCGCCGCGATGGCCAGCACGCCCAGCGCCTGTAGCTCCGTGAAGACGGCCGGCGGGATGAAGCCGCGCACCGCCACGCAGGCCCAGCCCAGCTTGGACAGCTTCTCGTTCATCTCGTCCAGGCTGGGGATGGCCTCCGCGCCAATACCCGTGGCCTCCAGGCCCTCCAGGTAGACGGGGTGCGCCTTGTCGCTCAGGTGCTCGCGCAGCTGCCCCAGGATGTGCCGCCACACCGCCTGATCCCGGGGCGTGTACGCCGCGTAGTCCTGGCTCACCACGTAGCGGCGCAGGTGGGCGGGAAGGCGGGCAATGGTCCGTTCCGTGGGCGTCATCGCGGGCGGCTCCTTCTGGAGAAACAGGACTCCTGAAGAATACGCATGACGCTGCAAGACGGAAATCCGGCAGAATTCGACGTCTTCGTCGGATTATCGCCGTTTCCCCAGGCGACGACGCACCCCGTCGAGGATGGCCTGGACGGCGGGGCTGAGGCCGCCGGAGGGCCACACGGCCACGACCTCCACCACCTGGGGCTCCCGTTCGCGCAGGGGCCAGACGTGGAGGTCCGCCGGGAAGGGCTGGGTGGGGCGCACGTCCGGGGCGATGGTGCAGGCCTTGTAGGCGCGCAGCAGCTCGTAGAGGTGGAGGAAGCTCTCCACCCGGCCGACCTCGGTGACGGAGACGCCGTGCGCGGCGAAGCGCGCGCTGTTGGCGCCGCCGTAGGGGTCGTCCCGCAGCCAGTCCACGAAGCGCTGACCCTGGAGATCCTTCACGTCCAGGGAGCGGCGGGAGGCGTGCGTCCGGGCGAGCGCGGAGTCAGGGCCCGCGATGACGACGAAGGACATGCGCAGCAGGGACTCGGTGTCCACGCCCTCGTGTGGGGGCAGGGGGGTGAAGTCGAGCGCCAGGTCCTGCTGCCGCGTCTGCACCTGCCGCATGAGCTCGTGCGAGCCGCCGAAGCCCACCACCAGCTTGAGGTCGGCGGCGGCGGCGTCCTGCGCGATGCCGCCCAACAGCGACATGGACAGCGTGGGGTTGAGGCCCAGGCGCAGGGTGGGCTCCACGCGGGCCAGGTCCATCAGCCGCTTCACGTCCAGCTGGTGCAGCGGCGTCTGGGTGCCCGCGTAGAGGCGCTCGCCGCGCGCGGACAGTTGCAGGCGCCGGCCCGGCCCCCGCTCCAGCAGGGCGGCGCCATCCGCGAGCGCCTCCTCCAGGGCGCGGATGTGCTCGCTCACGACGGAGCGGGCGACGCCCAGGTGCTCCGCGGCGGCGTCGATGCTGCCGGCCTCCACGGCGGCGGTGAAGGACTCGAGCCAGACCAGGTGCCGCTGGAGCTTGCGCGGGGGCATGGGGCCTGAGGCGCGCTAGAGGAAGAAGTCGGGCAGGAGCTCCGCGCCGGGGACGGACTGGTACTTGTCCAGGTCGGTGATGCCGGCGGCGCGCAGCACCTCATCGTCGATGCAGAAGTTGCCGGTGAAGGAGCGGCTGGGCTTGGTGAGGATGGTGTACGCGGCGTCCGCCATGATCTCCGGCTTGCGGCTGCCCTTGATGGTGTCGTCACCGCCCAGCAGGTTCTGCACGGCGGCGGTGGCGATGACGGTGCGGGGCCACAGCGTGTTGACGGCGATGCCGTCGTCCTTCAGCTCCTCCGCCATGCCTAGCGCGCACAGGCTCATGCCGTACTTCGCGATGGTGTAGGCCACGTGCGGGCCGAACCAGCGCGGCTCCATGTTGAGCGGCGGCGAGTTGTTGAGGATGTGCGGGTTGGAGGACTTCTTGAGGTACGGGATGCACGCCTGCGAGCACGCGAAGGTGCCGCGCGTGTTGATGCCGTGCATCAGGTCGAAGCGCTTGAGCGGCGTGTCCAGCGTGCCGGTGAGGCTGATGGCGCTGGCGTTGTTCACCAGGATGTCAATGCCGCCGAAGGTCTCCACGGCCTTGGCGACGGCGGCGTGGATCTGCGCCTCGTCGCGGATGTCCACCACGCACGGGAGGGCCTTGCCGCCGGCCTCTTCAATCTCCTTCGCCGCCGTGTAGATGGTGCCGGGCAGCTTGGGGTGCGGGTCCGTGGTCTTCGCCGCGATGACGATGTTGGCGCCGTCACGGGCCGCGCGCAGCGCGATGGCCTTGCCGATGCCGCGGCTGGCGCCGGTGATGAAGAGGGTCTTGCCTTGGAGGTTGGACATGGGCCGCATCCTCGCTCAATCGCGCGGCGCCGCAATGCCCGGAGCGGCCGGACCCGGCTGGGACCGGCCGCTCGTCGACAGAGCTTCAGCGGAGTTTCAGGTGGGCTTCAGGGGCTCGCGGGCGTGTAGACGAGCACGGCGCTGACGCTCCCAGGGGTGTCCCGGTCCCAACCGCCGATGAAGAGCACCTTGCCGTTGGGCAGCACGGTGGCGGCCATGGAGTAGCGGTTGGACGCCATGCTGGTGGAGAACGCGGAAGTGCCCGTCGCCAGGTCGAAGACCTCCGTCGTCAGGCCCAACGTGGAATTTCCGCCCGCGAGCAGCAGCTTGCCGGAGTTCAGCTGGACCAGGGAGGAGTTGGCACGCTCGTAGGTGAAGTGGCCCAGCGTGGCCTGGACGTTGAGCACCGGGTCGTACGTCGCGACCAACGTCCCGTCCACCAGGACGACCTTGCCAGACTGCTGGAGGAATGCGTCCGTGAAGGTCCGCGTCGTCAGGCCGGTGGCGATGCTCCAGGTATTGTTGGACGGATCGTAGATCTCCGCCGGCAGGCTACCGCCCAGGACGAGCACCTTTCCCGAGGGCAGCAGCACCGCGCGGTGGCTCGACCGGGGGTGAGTCGGGCTCGCGACCGGTACCCAGCTGTTCGTGGCGGGGTCGTAGAGCTCCACGACGCGGTTGCTGACGCTGTCACCGGAATTGATGCCGCCGACGGCCAGGACCTTGCCGTTAAGCAGCAGGGTCGTGGTGTGGGCTCCGCGCGCGTAGGCCATCTGCGGGCCCGCCGTCCAGGTGTTGGTCGCGGGATCGTAGAACTCCACGGCGCGCAGCGGGGTGGTGGCCGAGTACGACGCGAAGCCGCCCGTGACCATGACCTTACCGGAGGGCAGCAGCGTCACCGCGGGGTTGTAGTGCGAGGTGCCCAGCGTTCCAGCGGAAGACCAGGTGGCCGTCGCGGGATCGTAGAGCTCCGCGGTGCCCAGGATGGGGTTGGAGCTCACCGTCCCGCCGAAGACGAGGATCTTCCCGGAGGGCAGGGCGATGAGGCTCGCGCCAAAGCGGCGCTGCGTCAGGCTGGCCGTCAAGTCCCACCGCGCGACCGTCGTGGGCGGCGTGCACGCGGGGGCGTTCTGCACCGCCACGGTGAAGGCCTGGGACGCGGAGAAGCCCTGCGCGTTGGTGACGGTGGCGGTGACGGTCGCGTTCCCGCCCGTGGGCGCGCAGGTGGGGGCCTTCCAGGAAATCTCGCTGGAGGTGAAACCCGACACGGGCGTCGCCAGCGTGCCCGTGCTCGAGGCCCAGTTGAAGGTGAGGGCGCCACCGTTGCCGTCCTCCGCGAGGACGCGGAACGTCACGGTGCTGTCGCCCACCACGGACGCGCTGCTCTGGTGCGCGAGGACGATGCGCGGGGGGACGTTGGCGCTCGCGCCGTCGCCCACGCAGATGCGCAGGGTGCCTTGCGTCTGTCCGCCCTTCGGGTCCTTCACGGTGACGGTGAGCGCGCAGTTGCCGCACGAGTCGCCAGCGGGCACGGCGGTCGGGGTGAAGGAGGCGATGCTGGAGGTGTCATCCGCCCAGGTGCCCGCGCAGGACGCGGCCCACTGGTAGGTCAGCGCGTCGCCGTCCGGATCCGTCACGTCCGCGGTGACGGTGGTGCTCTGGCCCACGGGCACGGGGGACCGGGACGCGGTGACGCGGGTGACGGCGGGGGAGATGTTGAACGTGACGGACACCTCCGCGGTGCCGGCCGTGGTGCCGCC
Source organism: Corallococcus sp. CA049B (assembly GCF_003611685.1). Taxonomy (NCBI): domain Bacteria; kingdom Pseudomonadati; phylum Myxococcota; class Myxococcia; order Myxococcales; family Myxococcaceae; genus Corallococcus; species Corallococcus sp. CA049B. Next base: position 15,120 of record NZ_RAWC01000041.1, read on the forward strand.
GTCCTTGGAGATGACCGTGATGTCGATGCGGATGGTCGCCGTGGCGCCGCGCGAGTCGGTGACCGTCAGCGTCAGCGCGTACACGCCCGGGGTCGCGGGGGCCGTCCAGGTCGTCGACGTGAGCGTGGGCGAACCGAAGGTGCCCTCCGCCGCCGTCCAGGCGTACGTGAGGGTGTCGGACGCGTCCGGATCATGCGCCGTGGCCTGGAGGGAGAGGGTGCCCCCGGGGAGGACGGCGCTCGCGGACGCCACGAGCGAGTCGATGCACGGGGCCGAGTTGTCGAACGGGCCCGGGACATCCAGCGCCTGGAGGGTGATGGCCACGATGGAGGTGGCGCCCGCGGTGATGGTGACGTCCGAGGCCACGCCCCGGTAGCGCAGGGCGCCGTCCGCGGCGAAGGCCTCCGCGGTGAAGGTGCGCTGGGTGCCGGCGGGCACCTGGTACATGGTGCCGCTCCAGCCCTCCGTGCCCTTCGTGAGCACGGTGGTGGCGGAAGGCACGCCGGACGCCGTCAGCGTGACGGTCACGCGGGTGATCTCATCGCCCGCGAGCGCCTGGGGAACCGCGCTGACGAACCGGACGTTGCCGGTCTCCCGCTCCGGTTCGCCACCCGTGTCGCAGGCCGTGACAGAAATGACAGCGCTGATTAATGCGTAAAACAAAACCCGAGACAGAGTGGCTTGTCGGCGCATCGCACCTTCCTGGGGCAGTGAGAGGAAAGGGCGATCTATCAGGTTGAAAACATGAAGACAGACGTGTTGTGAGATTTTGGGGTGTCTGTCCAAACCCGATCGGGGTCTATGACTACCCCACGGAGGGGAGCCGCGTGGGCTCCCCTCGTCCAGGCGGGGTTGCTACCAGGTGATGCAGGTGACGGTTTCGAGCAGGGTCACGTTGGCGTTGCCGGTGGTGTTCCAGTTGCCCACGCCGTTCGTGCCCACGATGTACGTATAGGCGGAGCCGCGGATGGCGGTGGTGAAGCTGCGCACGTTGACGTGGCCCAGGTCCTGGCAGAAGCGGCGGGCGGTATCCACCGGCGTGCTGAAGTTGCCGGACGGGTAGTTGGGCTGGATGGTGCCGATCTGGTAGCCGTTGACCTTCGGCGTCGTGTACGTGACGTCCGCGGGGGAGGGGGACGTGGAGGTGACGCAGGTGATGCTCTCCAGCATGGTCACGTTGGAGTTGCCGGTGGTGTTCCAGGGGCCCACGCCATTCGTGCCAACGATGTACGTGTACGAGGCGCTCCGGATGGCGGTGGTGAAGCCTTGCGCGCCGGTGTGGCCCTGATCCTGACAGAAGCGGCGGGCGGTGTCCGCGGCGCTGCTGAAGTTCCCGGTGGGCTGGCTGGGGAGGACGGTTCCAATCTGAAAGCCATTGACCGTGGGCACCACGTAGGTCTGGTAGGTGTCAGCGCTGGCCGGCGACGCGAAGCCCACGACGAAAAGCAGGGACACGAAGAGGGAGGGGAGACCGCTGTTGCGACGAGACATGTTCTTCCTCGGTTTGTAGCTGAAGCGGGGGGATCTGGACCGTAGCGGCTCGCTGGGTTGAACGCACTGATTCACGGACCTGGAGACATCTCGAGACTGCTGTGAGTGCGGGTCGAGCCATAGGCCCGGTGCGCGACTTGCGCATGGTCTACGCTGCGCCCCCATGCGACTGCTTCCACTCCTGGTGCTGGTGGTGTTGACCGTCCGCTGTGCGCACGCGCCAGAGGCCGCGCCAGCGGCTTCCGCGCCGCCCGCTGTTTCGTGGCCGGAGGCCCTGCCTCCCGCGCTGCGGCTGCCGGACACCGTGCGGCCCGTGCACTACGCGCTGGACCTGAAGCTCGTGCCCTCGGAGGACACGTATCCGGGCAGCGTCACCATCGACGTGGAGGTCCGCGCGCCCGTGCGCCAGGTGTGGCTGCATGCGCAGGACCTGGAGGTGACACGGGCTCGCGTCACCGTGGCGGGCCGCACGTTCGACGCGAAGCCTGTCACCGCGCCGGAAGGACGTCTGGGATTGCTGCTGCCGGAGGAGTTGCCGGCAGGCAAGGCCCAGCTCCTGCTCGACTTCACCGGCAAGGTGGACCGCGAGCGCAGCCAGGGCCTCTATGGGGTGGACGAGGGCGGTGATCCCTACCTCTACACGTTCTTCGAGCCCATCGACGCGCGCCGCGCCTTCCCGTGCTTCGACGAGCCGACCTTCAAGGTGCCGTGGCGCCTGCGCTTCACCGTGAAGGCCGGGCACGTGGCGCTGGCCAACCATCCCATCGTGTCGCGCGAGCCCCTGTCGGACGGCTTGGAGCGCGTCACCTTCGCGGAGAGCAAGCCGATGCCCAGCTACCTCGTGGCCTTCATGGTGGGGCCGTTCGACGTGGTGGAGGCCGGCGCCGTGGGCCGCACGAACGTGCCGCTGCGCTTCATCGTCCCCAAGGGCCGGGGCGCGGAGACGCGCTACGCCGCGAGCATCACGCCTCGCATCGTGAAGGGCCTGGAGGACTTCTTCGACCAGCCGTATCCGTACGAGAAGCTCGATGTCGCGGTCGTGCCCCGGTACTGGGGCACCATGGAGCACCCGGGCCTCGTCGCGCTCGGGCAGCCGCTCACGCTCATCCCGCCCGGTGAGGAGACGCTGGCCCGCCGCAAGTCCTACGCGGTCATCGCCAACCATGAGCTGGGCCACTACTGGTTCGGTGACGTCGTCACCTGCTCCTGGTGGAACGACATCTGGCTGAACGAGTCCTTCACCGCGTGGCTGGACCGTCAGACCGTGGACCGGCTGGAGCCGTCCTGGGATTACCAGCAGGAGCGCGCCATGTTCGCGACCCGCTCCGCGCTGGCGTCGGATGAGCTGGCGTCGGCGCTGCCCGTGCGCAAGCCGGTGGAGAGCAATGATGACATCGTCGGCTCGTTCGACAACGGGACGACGTATGACAAGGGCTCGTCCGTCATCGCCATGTACGAGGCCTGGCTGGGACCGGAGCGCTTCCGCGACTTCCTCCGGGGCTATGTCCGCAAGCACGAGTGGAAGGTCGCGACGATGGAGGACCTCCTCGCGGACCTGTCCCAGGCGGCGGGGCCGGAGGTGGCGCGGTCCTTCGGCGGGTTCATCGAGCGGACCGGAGCGCCCCGGATCACCGCGCAGCTGTCGTGCCCGGCGGGCGGCGCTCCGTCCGTGAAGCTGTCCCAGGAGCGTTACCTGCCCGTGGGCTCCAAGGCGGACGCGCGGCAGGAATGGCAGGTGCCCGTGTGTCTTCGCGTGGGCACGGGCACGCAGTCGTCGCGGGTGTGCTCGATGTTGCAGGGACCGTCCGCGGAGGTCGCGTTGCCCACGAAGCAGTGCCCGGCGTGGGTGCTGCTCAACGCGGGCGGCACGGGTTACTACCGCGGCGGTTACACCCGCGAGCAGTTGACGAAGCTGCTCGCGACTCCGGTCGCCGCCTTCACTCCTGCGGAGCAGGTGTCGCTCTGGGCGGATGTGGATGCGGCGGTGACTCGGGGCGACCTGCCGCTGGGGGAGGCGCTGAAGGCGGTGCCTGCCTCCGCGAAATCGCCGAACCGGCTCGTGGTACAGAGCGCCGCCTCGCTGCTGGAGCTCGTGCGCCTGGATCAGCTCACGCCCGAGGAGCGCCAGCGCTTCCGCGCGTGGGTGGCCTCGCTCTACTCGGCGCGCGCACATGCCATGGGCTGGGTGCCGAAGCCGGGCGAGGACGACTCCGTGAAGGACTCACGCTCCCTGTTCCTCCGGCTGGCCGGCGGTCTGGGCGATGACCCCCGGCTGGTGAAGGAGTCGCTGCCCCTGGTGCGGGCCTGGCTGGCGGACCGGAAGTCGGTGGATCCAGAGGCATTCGGTGCCGCGCTGCCCCGAGCGGCGACGCACGGTGATGCGGCGCTGTTCAACGCGCTGCTGGAGGCGGCGAAGAAGGAGCCGGACCGCACCGAGCGGTCCCGGCTGCTGACGTCGCTGGCGTACTTCCGGAACCCGGACCTGCTGTGGCGGGCGCTGGGGCTGGTGGTGTCGCCGGACTTCGACGTGCGGGACTCGCAGGTCATCCTCCGGATGGCGTTGATGTCACCGGAGTCGCAGTCGCTGGCGTGGAACTTCTACCAGACGCACTTCGATGCGCTGACGCAGCGGCTGCGCTCGGATGAGCTGGGCCGGCTGATTGGCCAGACGGGGAGCCTCTGCGATGACCTCCACCTGGCGCAGGTGGAGACGTTCCTCACGCCCCGCGTGGACAAGGTCGAAGGCGGTCCGCGCGCGCTGACCCGGGCCCTGGAGTCCATCCGGCTGTGCATCGAGTCCCAGAAGCTCCAGTCCCCGAGCGTCAAGGCGTTCCTCCGCGCCCGGTGACTCACGGCCCGTAGGGACACATCTTCAGCATCTGCGCGATGGGGGGGCGGCAGAGCTCCAGGAGCTGTGTCTCGTCCAGGAACGAGGAGTTCCGCGCCTTGAGGAAGCAGGACGCGGGATCATCCGAGGGCGTGGCGTACTGGCAGAGCTGGAGCGCCTGCGGGTCGGCGAGGAAGCCCTTCTCCTGCACCCGGAGGAAGCACCGTGCCGGGGAGTCGGAACGGGCACCCTGGCAGAGCTGCGCCGCGATGCTCTCGCTCACCGAGCTGCCCTGGCGCGCCGCTTCGAAGCAGGAGTATTGCGACGAACCCTCGGGAGGGCCTTCCAGTTGCCCCGCCGCTGGAAGCCCGAGCAGCGCGGCAGCCAGCCCCCAGCAACGTCTCCATTGGCCTCGCTTCATCATTCACCTCCCACGGAAGGTGGGGGAGTCATGGCCCGCATGGGAGGGACGGGCGGGAAGACAGCCGCCGTGCGCAGGCTGCTTCAGCCGTGCACGGTGCGACTGTCAGCGGGCACGGCCGCCCGGTCCGTCAAGCCGTAGTCCCTCACGACGTGCGCCACCCGCAGCCGGTAGTCGCTGAACACGCCTCCCCGGCCTTCGCGCTGGGCTTCACGGTGGGCCTCCAGTCGCCGCCATTCCGCCACCGCTGCCTCGTCTCGCCAGTAGGACAGGGACAGCAGCTTCCCCGGTTCGCTGAGGCTCTGGAACCGCTCGATGGAGATGAAGCCGTCGATGTCCGCCAGCAGGGGCCGCAGCTCCGCGGCGAGGTCCAGGTACCGCTGCCGATGCGACTCGTGTGCCCGGACCTCGAAGATGACAGCAATCATTCCAGTCCTCCCAGGACGCGGGTGTTGGTGGCGGCACGCCAGGTGACGGTGCGCGACAAAGGCGACAGGTCCAGGCCATTCGCGAGCACTCGCTCCGCCGCCGCCGTGGCCATCGTCGTCGCGAGCAAAGACCCAGGACAGGCATGCGAGCCCAGGCCGAAGGTGAAGCTCTTGCGCCCCGCGCGCCGTGGAAGGAAGGCGTCGGGCTGGGGATTCTCCAGGGGATCCCGATTCGCGGCGGCGAGCACGACGACCACGGTCTCACCGGCTTCCAGCGCCTGACCCGCGACGACCGCGGCGGCATGGGTGAAGCGCCGTGTGTTCTGGACCGGGGAATCGTGACGAGCTGCTTCCTGGACCACGTCGTCCATCGTGCAGGTACCCCGTGAGAGCTGTTCACGCAGCTCGGGCATGCGAGCGAAGGCCCGCAGCGTCGCGCCCAGAAGACCGGCCGTCGCTTCATACGCCTGGGTGAGCAGGCCCACGGTGTTGGGAACGAGCAGGTCCTCCGGGCCGTGGCCTTCCATCAGCCGGGCCGTGAACGCGGTCCTCGCCGTGGACCGGAAACAGGCCGCCACGCGTTCGTGCAGCCTCGCCGCCCCCTTGCTGCCAGCAGGGGACCCGGCGACCGAGCGGACATAGGCATCCACATCCCGCACGCTCGCCTCCAGCGTGTCTTCTGGGAAGCCGAGCAGCGACCCCAGCACGAACACGGGAAGCTGGAGGGCGGCGTCCGGCAGCCGTGACAGCGAGGGCGTCGAGAACAACCGTGTCGCCTGGCGGCGGCTCTCCGCTTCGACCTCCCGCAGCGCCAACGGCAGCGCACTTGAAAGTGTCTGCTTCACGGCGGGGTAGGGGCCACCGTCGTTCATCCGCACCAGCCGTCCAAAAAGGGCCCCCGCGGCGGTGCCCGCCAGGTGCGGAGGCACTGGCTCCGACCGTGGCCGGACCCGGCAGTGCTCGCTCGTGAGCACCGCGCGGACGGTGGCCGCATCCGCCGCGATCCATGGCCCGAAGCCGGGGACGCGGTGCAGGCCGCCCCGGGCTCGAAGCTCCGAGTAGTAGGGGTAGGGGTCGGGGTGGGTGACGGCTTGATACGGGTCGGTCGGCGGTGTCATCGGTCCTCGTGGCCGGGCACTCTGCCGCCGTTGCCGTGTCCGTGTGCTAGGAAATGGTTCGTCATGGACCGAACGATGAATGCAGGGCCGGACCTCGCGACGCTGGCCACGGCCGTGGGGGATGCCACGCGGATCCGGATGCTGGAGTTGCTCATGGAGGGCCGGGCGCTCGTCGCGAAGGAGCTCGCGTTCGGTACGGGCGTCAGCCCCGCGACGGCGACCGCGCACCTCCAGCGGTTGGAGCAGGCCCGGCTGGTCCGCGCCACCCGTCAGGGGCGCAACAAGGTGTTCCGGATCGCCACGCCCACCGTGGCGCGGATGGTGGAGGCGCTGATGACCGTGGCGGTCCGGGGCCCCCGAGCGTCAGCGACTCCGGAGCCCCTGAGGGCCGCGCGCTACTGCTACGACCATCTGGCGGGCAGACTTGGCATGGGCATCACCGACGCGCTCCTGCGGGCCGGGCACCTGTCCCTTCGCAAGCGCGCGTTCGCGCTCACCCCGAGCGGCGAGGCGTGGTTCCAGGACTTCGGCATCGACCTGGCGCCCGTGCGCGAACAGCGGCGCCACTTCGCCCACCGGTGCCTGGACTGGAGTGAGCGGCGCGATCACCTCGCGGGGGCGCTGGGCGCGGCGCTCGCGGCCCGGGTGTTCGCATTGGGATGGGTGGAGCGTCAGCCCGACTCACGCGGCCTCATCGTGACGCCTGGAGGCCAGCGGGGGCTCAAGCGTCACTTTGGCGTGCTGTAGGCCGCGGCGTTCGCGTCCGCGCGCTCGCGGGTGCGCTGGATGGCGACGGAGACTGCTTCGCCCACGACGCGAGTCAGACCGTGGGCGTCCATCGCCTTCAGCCCTGCCTCGGTGATGCCTCCCGGGGTCGCGATCTCCGTGATGAGGCGAGGGGTGGTGGCGCCGGGTTCGGCCAGCAGCTTCGCCGCGCCAATGAGCGTTTCCCTGGCGAGCGCCTCCGCTTCCGCCGCGTCCATCCCGTGCGCCATCGCGGCCTGGGCCAGGGTCTCCACGAAGCGGAAGACATAAGCGGGGCCCGTGCCGCACACCCCCGTGCAGACCGTGAGCGCCTCCTCGGTCATCCACATGGGCCGTCCCGTCGCCGCGAAGACGGACTCGGTGGCCAGCCTTGAGGTCTCCGTTGCCCGGGTCCCGGCCGTCAGTGGCGTCACGCCCGCTCCCACGCGCACGGGCGTATGGGGCAGGGCGCGGATGACGGAGACGCAGGAGGGCAGCGCCGCTTCCAGCTGCGCGAGGCGCACGTCCGCGGACAGCGACACCACCGTCTGCCCGGGTTCCAGAGCCGGCGAGATGACCTCCATCAGCTCGCGCAATTGTGCCTGCCGCACCGCCAGCAGGACCACCCCCGCGCCCCGCACCGCCTGCGCGTTGTCCATGAGGACGTTCACGCCGTGCCGGGAGCGCAGCTCCTCTCCGCGCTCGGGCCGGCGCACCGTGACGCGAAGGTCCGAAGGACGCACGTGGCCGGAGCGCAACAGTCCCAGGATGAGCGCTTCAGCGATCTTGCCGCCTCCCAGGAGGACTACGGGAGCAGAGATGGAATGGGACGCCATCGCTAGAGCCTACCCTCAAGCGGGCCGCCAGGAGTTCGCCAACAAGGTCCGCCTTCGAGGGTGCAGCGATGTGGCTCGATTGGATGCAGGAGCGGAGGGCAGGTCGGGCCCGGAACGCTCAGAACCTGTCCGACAGTCGGACAGGATTCGCGGCAAGCAGTCCGAGGCCACGCCAGTCCACCAGGTCAGCGACGTCATGCGTGCGCGAGCGCAAGGTCGTGACACGGGGAGAGGGGCCGCCCGGGTCCGGTTCGCTCAAAACCTGTCCGACAGTCGGACAGCTTTTCGAAGCATGCGGTCCGAGGTCGCGCTGGGCCGTCGGTCGAGCAATGTCATGCGTGCGTGAACTCCAGGGATGGACTCGGACAGAGGCACCCGCCTGGGACGGGTTCCCTCAAAACCTGTCCGACAGTCGGACAGGTTTCAGACACCTGAGGCCCGGGGGCCGCGCTGGCCGACGGACGATGCGGACGGTGGGCCTTCGCGCTCATGTCAGACCCCAGTGGTTGGATGGCCATGCTGGGACGAGGAGGGGACGGGGATGGGGAAAGCGAAGCTGACGCGTCTCTATGACGTTTGTCGGGACACGGCGCACGAGGCGCTGCGGTGGCTTGCTGCGCGGGACCTTGGGGGCCAGTGCCCCAAGAACAATTCTCGCGCTGTGACAGTGGATGCGTCGTCGACGGAGGAGATGCGTCCTCCCGCGCCTTGTTTGCGCGCCCGATGCGTCAACGCGCTGCTTGCCGCCCACTCAAAACTTCACTCCCACCGTGGTGCGCAGCTGCGTGTCCAGGGGCGGCACCGTCGCGGGCGGTGCGCTGTCGTAGGTGAGGTTGAAGCCGATGCCCACCGTGACGCGGGGATTGGGCGTCACCGCGAAGATCGTCTCGTTGAGCACGCGCAGGTCGGAGGGGCGGGTGACTCGCGGCTGGAAGTAGACCGTCTCCACGAGGTCGATGTTCTCCATCAGCTTCACCCGGGCCAGCAGATAGCTGGAGACTCGCGGATCCATGTAGCGGTCCCCCGCGTCCGGCTCGCCGTCCTTGCGCAGCCGCTCGTACTCCAGCATCAGCGCCACCCCGAAGGTGAACCCCAATCGGGTCTCATTGAGCAGGATGAAGCGCGGACCCGCGCCCAGCAGGGCCCGGAACTGGAGCCGGCGGAACTCGTTGTATTCGTGCTGCGCGAAGACCTCGCCCGACACCGTGTCCGTGAACTTTCGCCGGTAGCGCACGTGCTCCAGCACCTGGCTGACGATGCGCTCGCCACTGGCGAACGAATATTCACCCCGGATGACGCCCAGCCAGACGTCTCGCTCGGAGCGCAGCTGGCCCACCAGCGAGCCCCGGATGGCGAACAGCTCCGTGCTGCCCGTGCGCCAGTCGCCCCCGAGTTCGATGGCAGCGGCCGGCCCCGGCTCCGCCTTCTCGTCGAAGAGCGCCTGCACGTTGACGATCTGCGCCGCCGCGCCGCTCGCGTGGAGCAACGCCACCAGCACCACCCACGCACCCGACTTCAGGAGATTCATGCATCTTGCTGTGCCTGCTCGCGCGCTCTCGTTCAACCTTGTTGTGGGGGCTCCGGTGCGTCGGGCCAGCGCTTGACGCCGGCGGTGGCGCGGAGCATGCCTGCGACGTTCCCCTGGCCCTTGCCCTGTCCGGAGTCCGCCCATGCAGGTTCACATCATCGATGCCTTCACCCGCACTGCCGGTGCAGGAAACCGCGCGGGCGTGGTGCTCGACGCTGCGGCGCTGGAGGTCCCCACGATGCAGCGGACCGCCGCGGCCGTCAGCGCGTCGGAGACCGCGTTCCTGCTGTCCCGGCCCGGCGACGCCACCGTGCGCCTGCGCTACTTCACGCCCGTGGACGAGATTCCCTTCTGCGGCCATGCCACGGTGGCCACCTTCCACCTGCTCGCGGAGAAGGGGCTCCTGCGAAGCCCGGGGACGTACACGCTGGAGTGCCCCGGTGGCACGTTCAGCATCGAGCTGGAGCCCCAGGGCACGCGCGGGACTCGGGTGTGGATCACCACGCCCCCGCCGCCCGCGCAGCCCAACCCCGTGGCCCTGGACGCACTGATGGCCACGCTGGGCGGGACCGCGTCGCAGGTGGAGCCGTCGCTGCCGGTCATCCGCCAGGGCCACCGGCTGGTGGTGCCCCTCCGGCGGCTCGCGGACCTGGAGGCCCTGACGCCGCGAGGCGCGGCGATGAACGCGCTGCTGATGCCGCACGGCTTGCGCGGCGTCTACCTCTTCACCCGCGAAGCGAAGGAGGAGGGGAGCGTGGCCCAGGCGCGCTACTTCGTCCCGGGCTTCGGCATCCTGGAGGACCCCGTGACGGGCTCCGCCGCGGGACCGCTCGCGGCCTGGCTCGCCGAGCACGGGAGCCTTCGCCTGCCGGAGCACGGCGGCACGGTGTCGAGCCGCATCGAACAGGGCGACACGCTCGGCAAGCCGGGCCGAATCGACATCCAGGTCACCGGCCGGCCAGGCCACATCGAACGCGCTCGCGTTGGCGGGGTGGCCCTCACCGTGATGGACGCCACGCTGCTCGCGTAGCGGGGCGCCCGTGAATGCCAGACCGCGGGGCCGGGCCCCCTTGATGGCCCCGCCGCGCGCCTCCAGGTTTGGGGTTGGGATGATCCCATCCCCGCTTGAGTGACCGGTGCGGTCCGGCGGCCGGGGGCCAGCCGGCTCCACCGGGGGAGGACGTCATGGCAACCGACAACAGGAACGCAGGCGCGCAGGGGGAGCCCTCCTCGCCCGCCGTGAAGAACGCCCAGGCCGGTGCGCCGGGCGCCACCTCGCAGGGGCAGGAGCCCAGGACGGGCGCTGGCATCAGCCGCCGCGAGTCCCCGGCCCCCGCCATCGGGAGGGAAGCCGCGCCCGTGAGCCCGTTCGGGCTGCTGCGTCGCATGATGGAGGACATGGACCAGCTCGTCACCGGCTTCGGAGGCCGGGGCATTGCCGCCCGGAGCGGCGTGCTGGACGAGGGCCTCTGGTCGCCACAGGTGGACGTGCTGGAGCGGAACGGAAGCCTCATCGTGAAGGCAGACCTGCCGGGGATGAAGCAGGAGGACATCTACGTCGAGCTGCAGCCGGACCTGCTCATCATCGAAGGCGAGCGCTCCTTCGAGCTGGAAGAGGAGGAGGAGGCCGAAGGCATCTGGAGCCTGGAGCGCAGCACCGGGCTGTTCCGCCGCGCCGTTCCGCTGCCGGAAGGCATCGACACGGAGTCAGTCCAGGCGCACTTCGAGAACGGCGTCCTGGAGGTCTCCCTGAAGCTCCCGGAGGAGCTGCCCCAGGGCAAGCGCATCGAGGTGAAGGGCGGTTCGCGCGAGCAGGCCCGCCGGATGACGCGCGGGAAGCCCATCCACTGAGGGAGGGGCGCCTGCGTCAGTGCGTGTGGCGGCGGCCCTCGTCCTCCACGACGGCCGCCGCCACCTTCTCCGATGAAGCGCGAAGCTCCCACTCGGAAGGCGAGTGCCAGGACTCGAAGGCGAACAGCTTCCGCATCAGCTTCCCGGCCTGATAGCCGGGGCGCAGCTCGATGGCGTCGAACATCCACGACAGCGCCTCGTCCGCGAAGGTGTACCAGGCCTCCTCGCAGCCCGTGGCGTCCATGGTGAGGGTCATCGTGGTGACGATTCCCTCCGCCAGGGCCAGCGTCCGGATGTCATTGTCGTCCGGGCCCGAGGGCAGGTCCCGCTTCAGCGCCTGGAAGTGGGCCTCCAGCTTGAACAGCCATTCACGCGACCGCTCCAGCGCGTCGATGATGAGCTGGATGTTGTATTCCACGCTCATGTCCGGCGTGGGCTTCTGCCGGAAGAAACGGTGACACCAGCAGTAGCCGCCGAAGCTCTCATTGCCCAGATACAGCCCCGTCTCCGTGTACCAGGGCCCCAGGTTCTGGTTGAGCATCCACTGGATGTGTTTCGCCATCGTGTCGTGCTGCTCGTCCGTGAGCTTGCGCGTCCCCGGGGGCACGCGCGGCGCCAGGTATTCACGCAGCATCCGGATGAGCTTCTCCGGGTCATACCCCTCCAGGCTGTCGCGGATGAGCCGCCAGTGCCCCAGGGCTGGCCGGCTCATACGGCCACCTCCGCCACCCGCGCCGCCGCCTCACGGAGCACCTCCGGGGGAGGCGAGATCCAGGACGTGAAGACGAAGGCCGTGTCCAACTGCTCCAGCGTGGCCTCCGACAAGGGCAGCCCCATCGCCTCGATGCACCACGTCATGGCGTCCTGCGCGACCTGGTACCAGGTCTCCTCGCAAGACGTCGTCTCCGCCGTCAGGTCCACGGTCCGCACCAGCCCTTCCGCGAGCGCCTGCGCCCGGAGAGCCTTGTCGTCAGCCGCCAGCTCCAGCTGACGGCGCGAGGCCTGATACACGCCGTCCAGCGCGTACAGGAACGAACGGATCCGCTCCAGCGCGTCCAGCATGAGCTGGATGTTCTCATCCACATCCAAGGTCCGATGCGGCGGGTTCTGGTTGAAGAACGAGTGGCACCAGCAATAGCCCCCCAGCACTTCATTGCCCAGGGGCAGGCCGCTCTCGATGTACCAGGGACCCAGCTCGGCCTGGAGCAGGTCCTGCACGGCGTTCTTCGCCTGCTTGAGCCGGCTGGTGTGGATGCTTCCGGTCCGCAGGGGGGCCAGGGCCTCCCTCAGCCGGGACGCCAGCGATTGAGGTGAGTAGGCATCCAGGCTGTCGCGGATGCGGCGCCACGTGAAAGCCGAAGCGTTGCTGCTCATTCAGGCACCTCGTTGCGGCACGGGGCGTCCGGCCCCGCGAGGGTCCGGGCCAGCAGCCTCGCCAACCGCGTGTAGTTCACCGCGTCTCCCGGCCGCTTGGGCCACAGCACCACAGGCGCCAGCGGTGGCGTGGGCAGCCGGCCCCGGCGCAGCATGTACTCCAGCCACAGCCGCGCCGCGCGGGCGTTGCCGTCCGGGAAGGGGTGGAAGAAACACAGGTCCAGGTACAACCGCGTGGCATGTGCCACCGGGTGACGCTCTTCCCGTGCGTCCGCTTCCACCTTGTCGCGGAAGGCCGCCTCCAGGCCGGGCGCGTGCGCATAGCGGTGCGCGCCACCCCACGCGAAGGCGTCCCCGGTGCGGAAGCCCGTGGGCCCGCCCAGCAGCTCCGACTGGACCTCCACCATCCGGGCGAAGGTCAGCGGCTCGCCCGCGTCCGCGAGCCGCCGCACCCGGGCCAGGGCCCGCTCGAAGCGCTCCGTCCGCGCCAGCCCCCAGGCTTCATGGGCCGGTGCGTCATGGCGGTGCAGGAAGTCCTCCTGGGCCCCTGTCTCCCGGAAGGGCTGCCGCGCCGCCGCCACCAGGTCCGCCCGGAGCGAGGGCAGCGCCCAGTCCAGGGCGCGCGTGGCCTCCCGGTGAGGCTCGAGCTGCTCGGTGGGGGACGGGGCTTTCACTCGGGGTCCGGGACGAAAACAGGGGGCGGAGAGCCCAGCATGGACGGGGCCGGGTGACAAACACCCCGGGCGATGAGGCCCTCCCGTGGGTCACGGAGTGGAGCCTTGGCTCACAATTGCGTAAACAGGCCGTTCTGGCAGCAGGGAGAAGGCACTGAATGAAGACGTTCCTCGTGGTCAACCCGCGCAGCGCCAACGGGCAGACGGGGAAGCGATGGGTGGAGATCTCCGCGCAGGTGGGCAAGGTGCTCGGTGACTTCGGGTCCGGCTTCACCAGCGGCGGCATGGATGCGGCGCGTCTTGCGCGGCAGGCCATTGACGACGGTTATGAGTGCATCGTCGCGGTGGGCGGCGACGGCACGCTCAACGAGGTCACCAACGGCTTCTTCCGCGACGGACAGGTCATCAACCCCCAGGCCACGCTGGGCCTGCTGCCCCGAGGCACGGGCGGCGACTTCCGCCGCACCTTCGGGTGGGACCTGGAGCTGACGTCCGCGCTGGAGCGGCTGCGCACGGAGAAGACCGAGCCCTTCGACGTGGGGCGGCTGGAGTTCACCGGCAACGACGGCAAGCCGGCCACGCGCTTCTTCGCCAACATCGCCTCGTTCGGCGTGAGCGCGGTGGTGGCCCGCGAGGTGAACCAGGGCAGCAAGGCGCTGGGCGGCAACCTGAGCTTCATGTGGGGCACCGTGAAGGGCCTCATCAAGTACCAGGAGCAGCAGGTGCGCCTCACGGTGGACGGCGGCGAGCCGGAGGTGGTGAGCGTCACCGCGGTGGCCGTGGCCAACGGCCGCTACTTCGGCAGCGGCATGTTCGTGGCGCCGGAGGCGGTGACGCACGACGGCCTCTTCGACGTCACCATCTGGTCCAACTACGGCCTGTCCGACTTCGTCCTCAAGTCCAAGGGCGTCTACAACGGCGACCACGTCACCTGGAAGGGCACGCGCCGGCTGCGCTGCCGCACGATCCACGCGGAGCCGCTGACGGGCGACGTGTTCCTGGACGTGGACGGCGAGACGCCGGGTCGGCTGCCCTGCACCATGACGCTGTTGCCGGGCGCCATCCGCCTCAAGGTGTAGCGCCGGAGCGGGGAGGGCGCCGCGCGTCCTCCACGGGCACGCTGACGCCAGACGCGGCGGGCGTGGGGCGGTACCAGCTCGTCTGTCCAATCAGGTGCCGCGTGAAGCCGTCCTCCACCAGGGGCGAGGCCTCCGCGGCGCCCAGCACCAGGTAGCCGTCCGCGTGGAGCATCCGCCGCACGCGGGCGAGCACCGCGCGCCGGGTGGGCGCGTCCCAGTAGATCATCACGTTGCGCAGGAAGACGAGGTCCACGGGCGCTTCCCGCGGGACGTCGTCCATCAGGTTGAGCGGCCGGAACTCCACCGGCTTGCGCACCTGTTCGCTCAGCCGCCACCCGTCGCGCTCCTGGTGGAAGTAGCGCTGGCGCAGCTGGGGCGTCAGGCCCCGGTGGATCTCCTTCGCGTCGTAGCGGGCCTCGCAGGCGCGGACGATGGCGCGGGTGGAGAAGTCCGTGGCGAGGATGCGCACCGTCCATCCGGTGATGAGCAGCCCGGCCTCGGCCAGCGTCATCGCGACGCTGTAGGGCTCCTGACCGTAGGCGCACGCCGCGCACCAGATGCGCAGGGTCCTCGTGCGGACGCGCTTCGCCAGCAGGCCCGGCAGGACGGTGGTGCGCAGGGCCTCGAAGACGGGCGCGTCGCGGAAGAAGGCCGTCTCGTGGTTGGCCAGCGCCTCCGCCAGGCGCTGGTGCAGCGGACTGCCCTCCGGCTGCGAGCGCAACCGCGCGACCAGGGCGGAGAGGCCCGGCAGCCGCTCCTCGCGCATGAGGGGCGTGAGCCGAGTCTCCACCAGCGCGTACGTGTCGGGCTCCAGCACGAGCCCGGAGCGGCGCAGCACGCGCTGCCGCAAGTAGGCGAAGTCGTCGGGAAGCAGGGACATCATCCAGTCCTCCGTCCGCGCGCATCCACGCGCCGCGCCAGCTCCAACGCCAGCGCCTCCAGGGGCACCACGGCATCCGCGAGCCCCGCCTGCTCCACCGCGCCCGGCATGCTGCCGACGACGCAGCTGGCCTGGTCCTGCACCACCACCTGTCCGCCTGCCTCGCTCACCCGCCGGCAGCCGCGCAGCCCGTCCTGGCCCATGCCGGTGAGCACCACCGCCAGCACCCCCGCGCCGTACACCTCCGCCGCGGAGCGGAAGAGCAGGTCCACCGCCGGACGGCACGCGTTCTCCGCGGGCCCCTGGTGCGTGAGCAGCCGCACGCCCATCGCATCCCGGCGCACGGCCAGGTGGAAGTCGCCGGGAGCGACCCACACCTCGCCCGCCTGCACGGAGGCGCCCGTCAGCGCCTCGCGCACGGTGAGCGGCGTCACGCCCTGCAACCGCTCCGCGAGCAGCCGGGTGAAGAGGGGCGGCATGTGCTGCACGATGAACACCGGCACCGGCAGGTCCGCGGGCAGCCCGGACACCAGGCGCGCCAGCGCGCCCGGGCCCCCGGTGGACGCGCCGATGACGATGGCCTCCACCCGCGCGGGCGACCTCGGCCGGGCCAGGGGCTCGCGTGGCACCGGGGCCAGCGACGGCGGAGCGGACGGCGCGCGCACGTTCAGCGCCTTGAGCTTGCGCACCAGCTCGTCCCGCACGGCCTCCACGGTGATGTTCATCCCGCCCGCGGACGTGGGCTTCGTCACGTAGTCGCGGGCCCCCAGCGCGAGCGCCTCCAGGGTCAGCACGCCCGCGCGTTCGGTGAGCGCGCTGAACATCACCACGGGCAATTCCGGGGCCCGCTGGCGCAGGAGCTTCAGCGTCTCCAGCCCGTCCAGCTCCGGCATCTCCAGGTCCAACAGCACCACGTCCGGCTGGAACTGCTCCACCTTCGCCAGGGCGATGCGGCCATTGGCCGCGGTGGCGACGACCTCCAGGCCCGGGGCCGCGCCCAGGAGCAGCGACACCTGGCGCCGCACCACGGCCGCGTCGTCCACCACCAGGACCCGGATGGCGTTCATTCGCACCTGCTTCACCGCGCCGCGTGCGCGACCGGGCAGCGGCCCAGGGGGGCACCGGAGGCCCTCTCGCCGTACACCTCGTGGCGCGGCCGGCTCGCGAGGATGGCGCTGGCGCCCCAGTCCGTCACGCGGTGGAAGGCCTCGGACGCGATGAAGGCGTCGAAGCCCTCGCGGCTGTGCCACTCGGAGACGATGAGGTAGCGCCCCGGCGCTCCCACGCTCTTGAACAGCTCCGTGTGCGCGTGCGCCGGCAGCTTGCGCATCGCCTCCAGCACGAGCGCGAACTTCCGCTCGAAGGCTTCCGCCTTGCCCTCACGCACTTCGTAGTTCATGCCGATGGTGACCATCCGTCACCTCCTTGTCCGTGTGTCATTCGAGCCAGACCCGGACACGCCGGGGGCCCTCGTCCAGGTGGAACAGCTCCGACGGCCGCAGCCCCGCCGCGACCGCCGCGATCCCCATGGCCGCCGCATCCAAGCCCCGCGCCGCCAGCTTGCGAGGCAGGTCCTCCGGGAGCAGGTCCTCCAGGTGCGCCGCCACGTCCGCGCGGAAGGTCAGCGCGACGCGCGTGTGCCCTCGCTCCGTCACCAGGACCTTCAGGTAGCGCGCGGCGCCCTCCACGCGCGCCTCCGGTGGCGAAGGCGGAGGCGGCAGCGACGGGGCGCGGGCCTCGTCCAGGAGCGGCCCCCAGGCGATGGGCACGTCCAGCACGTCCAGGTGGCGCACCAGCCCGTGGAACGCGCGCAGGACGAACAGGAGCGACGCGGGCCCCGCCGCGCGGAAGTTCCAGCGGTGTGGCCCCAGCGCCTCGGTGAGCCGCTCGCCCAGCCGCCAGCGTCGCGCATGGAAGGGACGGTCCAGGAGGAAGGGCTCCAGCAGCACGCGGCTGACGGCGGGCAGCGCCTCCGCCATGGGCTCCAGCAGCTCCGGGGCGAAGCCCAGCATCACCCACGCGGACAGGAGCTGATCCGGGCGCGGCGGCGTGCCCGGACCCTTGAGGAGTGCGAGCAACCGCCCCAGCCCCACGGCCAGCTCCGGCGGCAGCGGCTTCACACAGCCGAAGTCGAGCACGCCCAGCACGGGCTGTCCGTCCTGTCCCCGCGACACGCGGTAGTTGCCCGGGTGCGGATCCGCGTGGAGCGTTCCCCACGTGAAGCAGCCGTGGAGGAACAGCCGTACGAGTGTCGTGGACAGCGCGCGGCGGTCCGCTTCGCTCCAGCGCCAGCCCTCCGCGAGCGACGCGCCGTCCACCCAGGTCATCACCAGCAGGTCTTCCCGAGTGAGCGAGTCCACCGGCACGGGGACGATGACGCCCGGCACGTCCGCCATGCGCGTGCCCGCGTCCCGCAGGGCCTGGGCCTCGTGGCGATAGTCCAGCTCGCCCTGGAGCATGCGGGCCAGCTCGTGGCGGTAGGCGGACAGGTCCAGCTTCCCGCGCCAGCCTCCCAGCGGCGCGGCCAGCCACCCCAGCGCGCGCAGATCATCCCGCACGGCCTCCGCGATGCCCGGGTGCCGCAGCTTCACCGCCACGGCGCGCCCGTCATGCAGCACGCCCCGGTGCACCTGGCCCAGCGACGCGGCGATGCCCACACCCTCCAGCGACTGGAACACCTCCCGCCACGGGCGGCCCAGCCGGCGGGACACCTCCGCCAGCGCGGCCTCCGGCGCGAGCGGGGAGGGCGCCTCCGCGAGCGAACCGAACCCCGGCGTGTCCGCGCCCAGCTCCGCGAGCGTGAGCACCTGGCCCACCTTCTGGGGCAGCCCGCGCATCCCCAACAGCCGCTCGGTCAGCTCCCGCTGTGCTCGCTCCGCGTCCTGGGGCCGGGACACCCGCCGCAGGCGCGTGGAGGCACGGGCCACCTGGCCCAGCGCCCACCACCGCTTCAATCCGGTTCGCACGTGCCGTGGCTCCCTGTGCCTGACGCCGCCCGAGCTACTTCGTCCGCGCCTGCGTGGAGGCACGGGCCACCTGGCCCCGCGCCCACCACCGCTTCAATCCGGTCCGCACGTGCCGTGGCTCCCTGTGCCTGATGCCGTCCGCGCTACTTCGTCCGCGCCGGCTTGTCGGAGGTGTCCACCTGCACGACCAGCCGTTGCAGCGACTGCGCCATGTGGGCCAGCTCCACCGCGGAGCGCTGCGTGCTGCCCGCGCCCTCGGTGGTGCTGCGCGCGGCCTCCGCCACGGCGGCCATGTTCTCGGAGATTTGCTGGCTGCCCTTGGCGGCCTCGCCCACGTTGCGGAGGATCTCCCCCGCGGTGGCCGTCTGCTCCTCGACGGAGGAGGCGATGGACGTCTGCAGCTCGTCGATGCGGCTGATGGTGGCGCCGATCTCCAGGATGGCGTTGACCACCTCCTCGGTGTCGCCCTGGATGGTGCCGATCTTCTGGCCGATGTCCTCCGTGGCGCGGGCCGTCTCGCGCGCCAGCTCCTTCACCTCGTTGGCCACCACCGCGAAGCCCCGGCCCGCCTCACCGGCGCGCGCCGCCTCGATGGTCGCGTTGAGCGCCAGCAGGTTCGTCTGCTGCGCGATGGAGGTGATGACCTTGATGACCTTGCCGATCTCCTGGCTGCTCGTCCCCAGCTTGCCGACGACGTTGGACGTGGAGTCCGCGAGCTTCACCGCGGACGCGGCCACCTTGGCGGCGGTGCTCGCGTTGCGCGCCACCTCGCGGATGTTCGCGTTGACCTCCTCCATGCCGGACGCGACGCTCTGCACGTTGCGGCTGACCTGTTCGGCGCCAGCGGACACCTGCGTGGCCTGCGCCGCGGTCTCCTGTGCGTTGCTCACCAGCTGCTGGCTGACGCTGGACAGCTCCTGCGACGACGCGGCGAGCGTCTGCGAGTGCTGCGTCACCTCCTGGAAGATGCCGCGCAGGGTGGTGTCCAGCTCCTGCTCGCGCTGCTGCACGGCGAGCTTGTCCGTGATCAGCTCCCACGTCACCATGGGGCCCAGGTAGCGGCCCTGGCCGTCGTACACCGCCGTCACCAGCAGGTCCGCGGTCTCCGGGCCAATGGGGATGTTCGCGCGCACCGGCAGGTTCTTGTCGTTGGCCAGGATCTTCCGCTGGTACGCCACGTCCCGGTGGAAGACGTCGATGTGGGAGCCCAGCACCCGGTCCGCGGCGACGGGCAGGTGCTTCTCCACGCGCTGCAACAGCCGGCGCGAGGCGGGGTTCAGGTAGATGATCTTCAGGTCCAGGTCCGCCACCATCACGCAGGTAGGGGCGTTCTCCATCATGGCCCTGAGGCGCGCCAACTCCGTGTCCGTGCGCTGCTGATCCGTGACGTCCGTCCACGTCACCACGTAGCCGGTGAGCGCTCCGCCCCGGCCGGAGATGCCGTCGATGCGCGCCTTGATCAGCGTGGGGCCCACCGCGAAGTGGGCCTCGTGCGGCAGCGCGGAGGGCTCCAGCAGCCGCTCCTCCTCCAGCCGGAGCTGGTGCTCGAAGTGGGCGAGGAAGTCGCCGCCCGCGTCCCCCGCGCCGTCGCGGAGGCCGGACGCCTGGTGGATGCGCTCGATGGCCTCCGACGAGGACGCGTTCGAGAAGACGATGGCCAGGTCCGCGTCCAGGACGAACAGGTTGACGCTCGCCGCGTCCAGCACCGCCTCGCTCAGGGCGCCTTCGAGCGGCGTGGGCGCGCGGCGGCGCGAGGACCGGGCCGCGGGGGCGGACGCGGCGGCGACCCGGCGTCCCTCCGTCCGGGAGGCACGCGCCGGAGCACGCTTCACGGCGGCGGTCCGCGAGGCGGCCTTCGCCACGGGCCTGCTCACGCTGTCGCCCTGCGACGAGCCCACGGCCGCCAGCAGCTCGCGGGCGACGGGGCCCGGCACGTCCAGGTCATCCAGCACGGTGGCCAGGTGTTCGGCGACGCGCCCGAAGTGACGGGGCTTGAGTTCCATGCGCGCGTGCACTTCGCGCATCGACGGGCCCTTGTAGACGCCCGGACCGCCCAGGTGCTGGGTGAGGAACGCGACCATCTGGCGCTGTAGCTGGAGCATGTCCGCGCGGCGGAAGTAGGGCTTGAGCAGCGCGTCCGTCATCACCCGCGCGTAGAGCTTCTGCACGGCGGCCGTCAGGGGGGCCTTGCCGCCCAGGCGCTGGAAGAGGGTGGTTTTCACGGCGGGCGCGGTCGGGCGGGCCATCAGCGGGACTCCTGGGGAAGCAGGGGGAAGGAAGGGGAGGCGGAGGCGCTGGACGCGGGGGAGAGCCCGTCCACCACCGCGTCCGCGGACAACACGAGCAGCAGCCGGTCCGGCAGCGCATGGACACCCAACAGCAGCGAGCGCAGCGGCCCGCCCAGGTTGTCCGGCAGCGGCGCCAGGTCCGACTGCTCGAAGGGGAGGATGTCGCCAATGGCATCCACGCGAAGGCTCACCGCGCCCTCGTCGCCGCGCAGCACGACGTGGGGCGCGTCCGCGGGGGCGGTGCCCTCAGGGAGGTCCAGGCGGCGGCGCAGGTCGATGGCGGGGACGATCTGCCCGCGCAGGTTGAGCAGCCCCGCCACCTCCGGAGGCGCGCCGGGGAGGCGCGTGAGCGGGGGCGGCAGCAGAATCTCCTGCACGCGTTCGATGTCCAGGCCGAACAGGTGGTCACCCACCTGGAACGAGCACAGCTGGCGGGAGCCGCTCATGGCGCACCGCCTGTCAGCAGCTCCGGGTGCACGGCGCGCACGGTGCCCTCCACGTCCAGGAACTCGGTGGCCCGGGCCTGCACCACCATGGAGCCCAGCACGCCCGGGCGGCGCGTCTCCCGCTGGAGCGCGAGCTCCACCTCCGCGACGTCGAGGATGGCGTCCACCACCAGCCCCACGCGCGTGTCCGCGTGCTGGGTGACGACGACGGACAGCGACTCGCCCAGGGCGACCTGAAGGTGTTGCGTGATCCGCTCCGTCGCGCCGGGCCTCGCCTCCAGCACGGACGCCACGCGCACCAGCGGCAGCAGCTGCCCGTGGTAGCGCGCCATCTCCATGCCGCCGCTCAGCCGCTCCACGTCCGACGCGGGCAGCTCCTCCAGCCGGGCCACGCGCGACAGGGGAATGGCCACGCGGCCCTCCGCGCCATTGCGGCACAGCAGCACGCGCTCGCGCGGCTCCTCCGGGGCCGGTGTTTCCGGAGCGGCCTCCGGAATGACGACCTGGGCCTGCGCCTCGGTGACGGTGCCCAGGCGGCGGCCCAGGCCCATGGCGTCCAGGATGAGCGCCACGCGCCCGTCGCCCAGCACCGTCGCCCCCGCGTAGCAGGCCAGCCCCTTCAGGTGCTTCCAGAGCGGCTTGACGACGATCTCCTCCGTGTCGTGGATGGCGTCCACCCACAGCCCGAAGGTGCGCTCACCGGCCTGGAGCACGACGACGGTGGCGCCCTCGTCCAGGTCCGGCAGCGCCGGCCCCACGCCCAGCTCGGCGGCGAGCACCACCAGCGGGAGCAGCTCTCCGCGCAGCCGCAGGACGCACGCTCCTTGGATGCGGGTGATGTCCTTGCGGGCCTGGGCCGGCTCCAGGAACACCACCTCCCGCAGGGAGGCCTGCGGCAGCGCGTAGCGGTCCCCCCGGCAGGTGACGAGCAGCGCCGGGATGATGGCCAGCGTGAGGGGAATCTTCAGGGTGAACGTCGTGCCCTGGCCGGGCCGGCTGTGCACCTCCACGGTGCCGCCGATGCGCTCCACCTGCGAGCGCACCACGTCCATGCCCACGCCCCGGCCGGACAGCGACGTGACGCGCTCCGCGGTGCTGAAGCCCGGCATGAAGATGAGCATCCGCGCGTCCGCGTCCGGCATCCGCGCCGCCTGGTCGGCCGTGAGCAGGCCCCGCTGCACCGCGACCTGCCGCACCCGCTGCACGTCGATGCCCGCGCCGTCGTCGGACATGCCCAGGTGCACGAGCCCGCCTTCATGCGACGCGCTCAGCGTCAGGCACCCCACGGGCGGCTTGCCCGCGGCGCGGCGCTGCTCGGGCGTCTCCACGCCGTGGTCCACGGCGTTGCGCAGGAGGTGGGTGAGCGGATCATGCAGCGCCTCCACCAGCGTCTTGTCCAGCTCCGTGTCCGCGCCCTGCAGCTGCAACCGCACCTGCTTGCCGCACCCGTGCGCCAGCTCGCGCACCAGCCGGGGAAAGCGGTTCCACACCTGGCCCACCGGCTGGAGCCGCGTCTTCATCACCACCTGCTGCACCTGCGTGGTGACGACATCCAGCCGCTGCGACGCGGTGAGCAGGTCCGCGCCCGGCGTGGACGAGGCCCCGCACTGGAGGATGCGGTTGCGCGCCAGCACCAGCTCGCCCATCAGGTTCATCAACCGGTCCAGCAGCGCCACGTCCACGCGCAGCTTGGAGTCCACCCCGGTCGCGGCACCGCGCCAGGGCAGGGCGCCCGGAGGCGTCAGGGGCTCGGACACCTCCTGCGGCGCGGAGCCCGCCGCCGCGCCCGCCATGCGAGCAAGCAGCGCGGAGTGGTCCACCGCGGGCTCCAGCCCCGTCACCTCGATGTGCTCCAGCGTCCCTCGCGCCGCGTCCGCCAGCGCCAGCAGCGTGGACACGCGCTCGCGGTCCAGCACCAGCCGCCGGTCGCGCGCCAGGCAGAGCATCTCCTCGGCGGCGTGCATCAGCGCCTCCAGGCGGCTGAAGCCCAGGAAGCCGCAGGTGCCCTTCACGGTGTGCAGGGCCCGGAATAGCTGCGCCATCAATGGCTGAGCGCCCGGCTGTGCCTCCAGCTCCAGCACCGTCGCCTCGATGCTCTGCACGTGCTCGCGGGACTCGAGGAGGAACTCCCGCATCACGTCGTCCCAGCCCGGAGTGTCACTCACGGACAGGACGCCCTTGGACAAGAGTCCAGACAGACTGTATGTGTTTGATGAGACGGATTTGACTGGCGCTGCCCATGGGCAACGGCCCCCCCGACCCACAAGACTCCGGAGTCGAAATCCCAGCATCCTCCAAAGTCAACGCCGTGAAAGCTGTCCCGGAGGGCAGGCGCCCTGCTCAGAAGAACAGGCGGAGCAAATCGTAGCGAGTCTCCGCGCCCAGCTTCCGGAGCAGGTTGGTCTGGTGGAATTTCACAGTGCGCTCGGTAATTCCTAGCACTGTTGAAATGTCGGTCGGCGAGCGGCCGAGCGCGAG
The DNA here is from genome assembly GCF_003611685.1 of Corallococcus sp. CA049B. Taxonomy (NCBI): domain Bacteria; kingdom Pseudomonadati; phylum Myxococcota; class Myxococcia; order Myxococcales; family Myxococcaceae; genus Corallococcus; species Corallococcus sp. CA049B. The sequence continues at coordinate 38,549 of NZ_RAWC01000041.1, forward strand.
ATATCGCAACACATCGCCTTCCCGCTCGGACAGCCGCGCGGCGTGCGCCATGCGCCGCACCTTCGCCTCGAAGAGGCCGCTGAGGGTCTCATCCCCGATGGTGTGAACGCTGACACGCGCGGTGCCGGCGCCCGTGGGCGTGGCGGTGACGACCTCATAGCCCTCGGCGTGCTCGGCGGCCTGCCGCACGATGGTGTGTGGCCACGAGGCAGGCGCAGCCACCGTCAACGGACAGTCCAGGCAGGGGGCGTCGCGGTGCGCGAAGGCGCCGAAGCACGGCTGGCCCACCATCTCCTCCTGCCGCGCCTCTCCGGACGTCCACACCGCCTTGAGCGTCCCGAACGACGACAGCTCGGTGGAGATTTCGTAGCTCAGGTCCCGGTGGGGGCCCTGGGCCGGGGCCGGCTCCGGGACGACGGTGCGCTCGGGGACGGAGAGGGGCGCAGAGGCGCGCGTGATGATGGCCACCAGCCGCAGGGGAGGGCGGCCCACCGCGGCCACGTCCAGCTCCACCGACAGCCGCTCGCCGTCGCGCGTGAGCACCTCCGTCTCCAGCCGCGTCTCCGCGCTGGTGAAGATGGCCCGCAGCGCCTGGCCCACCTCGCGTCCGTGCTCGCGTGGCGTGCAGACATCCGTCCAGCGGCGCCCCAACAACTCCTCACGGGGCCGGCCCAGCAGCGACGTGAACGCGCCGTTCGCCAGCTCGATGCGGCCTCGCCGGTCCATCACGACGATGGGGCGTGTGTCCCGCTCCGCGAGCAGCGACGCGGTCAACGACCAGTCCATGAGGCCCCCCGGCCGTTGCAAGCTCGTTCAAGCTTTACATGGGTAGTGCCGAATTCCTTGTTTTGAGTAGCTTACAGCGAAGCGACTGCGTTTGCATTTGGACATAGGTCCAATCACATACCGTGGTGATGGGAAGAGGACTGTCCGTGCGTGGCCGTCCGCCTGGAGGGCGTGCTGGAAACCTGGAACGTCGCGCTGAATCGGGGCAACCTGCTGCATCACCTGGGCTCGGGGATTACTCCCAGGGCTTCCCCGCCGTCCCCTCCGTGGGAGAGGAGCTGCACGCATGAGCGCACCGCGAAGACCCGCGCAGTTCGACCTCTTCACCGGCGCGGTGGAGGAGCCCCCGGCGTCGTCGCGGCGCAGGACCCAGCCGGTGGGGCCCGCCGAGCCGTCCGACAGCCTGCGCCTGCTGGGCGAGCAGCTCCCGCGGGGCGTCTACCTGGGCACGTCGTCGTGGACCTTCCCCGGTTGGGACGGGCTCGTCTACGACCATGAGGCCAGCACCACCCAGCTGGCGCGCGAGGGCCTGGCTGCCTACTCGCACCACCCGGTGCTGCGCACGGTGGGCATCGACCGGACGTTCTACGCGCCAGTGCCAGCCACCACCTTCGCCGAGTACGCCCAGCAGGTGCCGGACGGCTTCCGCTTCCTGGTGAAGGCCCACGAAGCCTGCACGCTGGCGCGCTTCCCCGTGCACGACCGGTACGGCGCGCACCGGGGGCAGGTGAATGACCGCTTCCTCCAGGCGGCCTACGCGGTGGACCACGTGGTGGCGCCGTTCCTGGAAGGGCTGGGCGACAAGGCCGGGCCGCTCGTCTTCCAGTTCCCGCCGCAGGACCCCGCGGCATTGGGCGGCGCGGGCCGCTTCGTGGAGCGGCTGCACGCGTTCTTCTCCGCGCTGCCCCGGGGGCCGCTGTACGCGGTGGAGGTGCGCAACGAGGAACTGCTCACGGAGGGCTTCGCCCAGGCGCTCGCGGACACGGGCGTGAGCCCGGTGCTCGCGGTGTGGGCCCACATGCCGCCCGTCGCGCGGCAGGCGAAGCTCACGCGCGCCTTCGAGGCCCGCGCCGTGGTGGTGCGTTGGATGCTGCCGCCGAACCTGGGCTACGAGGAGGCCTATGCCCGCTACGCGCCATTCAACCGGCTGGTGGACGAGGACGTGGGCACCCGCGACGTGCTGGCCCGGGTGTGCATGGCCGCGGTGCGGCGCGACCGCCCCGTCTTCGTGACCATCAACAACAAGGCGGAGGGCAGCGCCCCCCTGTCCGCCGTACGGCTCGCTGAACGCGTCGTGTCACACAAGGAGGAGGGCGGTCAGAGAGGCGCCGTTCACGCAACATGACTTGCGCGCGAGCACGGCGCTTGCTTACGTGATTGGGCATGATGGTGATGACCCTGGCTGCGCTGTTGATGCAGATGACCTCCTCCGGTGGAGCCGGCTCGGAGGGCAGGCGTGCGGGCAATCACGTGGAGGGGACTGGCGAAAGCCACCCGCGAGCGGTGAAGGAGGACATCAACCAGCTCAAGGGGGAGATCACCAGCCTCAAGGAACAGTTCCGGCTGGCGCGCGAGCGTCAGCGTCTGGCGGCCGAGGAGAAGCAGCGCCAGGAGGAGGCCCGCTACGGTGTCTCGCCGAAAGCCACTCCCGCCCCTGCCACCGGAGGGTCCGGAGCCGCCGCCCGATGAGCTGGATGCGGTAGAAATTCCGGTCGATGGGAACCTCGACCTGCATCTCTTCCAGCCTCGCGAGGTGAAGGAGCTCGTCACCGAGTACCTCTGGGCCTGCCGCCAGAAGGGCGTGCTCGACGTGCGCATCATCCACGGCAAGGGCACGGGCGCGCTGAGGCGCACCGTGCAGTCCCTGCTGCCCACGCTGCCAGAGGTGGAAGGCTTCCAGACCGCCTCCGAGGCGGACGGAGGCTGGGGCGCGACGTGGGTGCGGCTCAAGCCCCTGTGACGGGGCCCGTCGCCAGACGGCTCAAGACAGCCAGAAGTACGCGGAGGCGATGAGGGTGCGCTTCTCCGTCACGCGCGCCTTGTTCGCCAGCTCCGCCATCTGCCGGTCCTTGGAGGCGTAGCGCTTCTCCTCTTCATTGCGCAGCGACGCCAGCTTGCGGCGATAGTCGCGCTCCTGCCGGTCCGCGTGCGCCCGCGCCTTCGCGCGCTCCGCGATGTCCTCGATGCCGGAGACTTCCTTGCGCGCGTCGAACCACGCCTGGCGGGCGGACTCCACCACCTCGCGCGACTCCATCAGGCAGTCCTCGACGTAGCGGTCCGCGCGCTCCTTGGCCTTGTCCAGCTCCAACGCGTTGCGCCGTTCCGCGGCCCGAATCAGCTCATCCTTGGCGGTCATCAGCGACTGCTCTTGCATGAGCTGGACCGACACCGGCGCGGGCTGCCGGCGCTTCTCTTCCTTGGCGTCGAGCTTCGTGAAGTGGACACCGTCCGTCAGCGGCAGGGCGCGGAAGCCGCCGTCCCGGTCCTTCACCAGCACCAGGTGGACCAGCTTCTCCTCCGGCTTGAGGCCGGTCGTCTCGAACTTGTAGACGAACCACCAGCCCTCGCTGCCGGCCAGCCGCGCCAGCCGCGAGGGGAGCCCCGCCGCGTCCAGCTGCAGGTAGCTGACGGTGTCCTGGGTGCGGTCGCGCACCGCGTAGGCGGCCTTGGCCACCTGGAGCCGTCCAGAGGTGCGGCTGCCCAGCACGGAGCCGGTGAGCGCCTTCGCCTCCTGCTGGCGCCTGGCCACGACCTCCTTGGCCGCGTCTCCCGCCACGCGCAGCCGGCGGCGCACGTCGCCGTCGAAGCGCTCCAGCACCACCGAGCGCATGGACGTCATGCGCTGGTTGATGCTGCCCTCCAGCTCCTCGCGCAGCTTGTCGAAGGCGACGTTGATGTCCTTCGGGTCGCGGCAGGACTGGTAGATGTCCAGCACGCGACGCTCGAAGTCGACGCCGCTCTCCAGCGCGCCCAGGATTTCGTCGGACGCGCCGAACACGCCGTCGAAGAGGTTGAGCTTCTTCTCCAGCAGCTCGAACAGGCGCGCGTCCGCCGCGTTCTGCCGGTTGAGGAAGTTCACCACCAGCACGTCGCGCTGCTGGCCGTAGCGGTGGCACCGGCCGATGCGCTGCTCCACGCGCTGCGGGTTCCACGGCAGGTCGTAGTTCACCACCAGGTTGCAGAACTGGAGGTTGAGGCCCTCGGCGCCGGCCTCCGTGCAGATGAGGATCTGCGTCTTGTGGCGGAACTCCTCCACCAGCGCCCGGCGCTCCTCGGGCGTGCCGCCGGCGTCGCCGGACAGGAGCGAAATCTTGTCCTTGTAACCGTGCTCCGACAGCAGCCTGAAGAGGTACTGCTGCGTGCGCTTGGACTCCGTGAAGATGAGCGCCTTCTCCGGCCAGGAGTGCGTGCGCATCACCGCGAAGGTGCGGTCCAGGGCGCGCTTGAGCGCCTCACCCTTGGCGTTGATGCGGATGGAGTCAGCGAGGTCCGCGTACTGGCGCAGCTCCCAGACCTCCTGCTCCAGCGTGCGGACCTGGGGCGCCTTGGCGGGGTCGTCGGACCACTCCTCGCCCTCTTCCACGAACTGCTTGGCCTCTTCCGGCTCGAAGAGCGACAGGGCCTGCTGTCCCAGCCGCGCGGCCGACAGGCGCTTCTCCAGGTTCTCCGACAGCCGCCGCAGCGTGGGCGCGATGGCGAACGTGGAGGAGGCCAGGAGCTTGCGGTAGCACAGCGTCAGGAGCGTCTTCTTGCCCGGCTCGATGGCCGCGGCCTCCGAGCGCTGCAGGTACTCACTGACCTTCTCGTAGAGGTCGTGCTCCTCGGGGGAGGGGAGGAAGTCCTCCACGATGCTGCGGCGGTTGGTGTAGCGGACGTACTCGCGCACCTGCCGGCGCAGCGTGCGTTGCACCACCGGGGCCAGCCGCTCCTTGAGCTCGCACGCGGCGGCCTCCGTCATGCCGCCGCCCTCGTCGGCGCGGTAGCGGCTGCGGAAGGCGTGCTCGGGGCCCAGAATCTGCTCGTCCAGGAGCGACATCAGGCCGAACAGCTCCATCAGGTCGTTCTGGAGCGGGGTGGCGGTGAGCAGCAGCTTGGGGCGGCCCGCCAGCGACGCGCGCAGCGCCTGGCCCGTCTTGTTGTTGGGACGGTGCGCGTTCCGGAGCCGGTGGGCCTCATCGATGATGATCAGGTCCCACGGAATCTCCGACACGAGCGCGGAGCGGTTCGCCGCGAACGGGTGCGAGCAGATGACGGGGAAGGGCTGATCGAAGCAGTTGTTGTGCTTCTTCACGTCGCGGCCGTCGACGAGGACGCTGTCCAGGTCGAACTTCTCGCGCAGCTCGGCATTCCACTGCGCGCGCAGCACCGCGGGGGCGAGGATGAGGATGCGGTTCTTCCCCTCCGCCATGAGCTGGGCGATGACGAGGCCCGCCTCGATGGTCTTCCCCAGGCCCACCTCGTCCGCGAGCATGCAGCCGCCGCGCGACAGGGCGTCCAGCGCGAACATCGCGGCTTCGACCTGGTGGGGGTTGAGGTCCACCTTCGCCTCGGCCAGCGCGTTCGCCAGCCGCTGCTGCGTGTCTCCGCTGCGCGCGAGCAGTTCCTCGGCGAGGAGCCGCTCGTGGAAGGGCGTCAGCCCCGCCTCCACGAGCTCCTCCGCGGCACGGGCCGCGATGGCCGCGGCGTCCGCCTCCACTTCCAGCTTCAAACCCCTCGCGACCTCCGCCAAGTCCCGCCTCCCGTCCGGTTTGGAGCGTGCGCGCGTGCGCGCGAACAGTTGAGGCGCGCCATTCTGGGGAGCGATCGGCATCTGTAAAGGGGGTCCTCCCGGAGGCCGAAAACTCGGCCTCCGCGCGATTGGCAAGCGTGCTGTTCGGCGGAGCGACGCATGCGCGCGCGAGCGCTGGAAGGTTTCAAAGGGCTTGACGAATGCGTCGTGAGCGCTCAGAGGCGCCCGCGCGCCTTCACGTCCAGGTACACGTTGAGTGCAGCGGCGCCGAAGCCGCGGGCCGGCGCGCGCACCACCAGTGCCCCCGCGTCGCGCAGCGTGGTGGCGGTGCGGCGGTACTCGGACTCCATGCGGGAGGCGGCCTGCCGCGCGTAGGCGGACGTCGCGTCGCCGGGCACGTCCGTGGCGGCGGCCTCCAGGTCCTCGTCCAGGAGCGATGCGACGACGGGCAGGTGCCGGGGGCGCAGGGCCAGCGTGCGCGTGAGGAGCGCGGAGGACGCGTCCGGATCCACCAGGTCGGTGAAGAGCACCACCAGCGCGCGGCGCGTCTGGCGGGCGAAGGCGAAGTCGAACGCGCGGCCGTAGTCGCTCTCCTCCAGGCCGGCCTCCGCGCGGTAGAGGGACTCGGTGATGAGGCGCAGGTGCTCCGCGCCCTTGCGAGGGGGCAGGAAGGCGCGCACGTCGCTGGCGAACGCGAGCACGCCCACCACGTCGCCCGCGTCCAGGCTCACGCGCGCCAGCCGCAGCGCCGCGTCCACCGCGTGGTCCAGCTTCCTGCGCCCCTGCACCCGGCCCGCCATGTGACGGCCGCAGTCCAACAGCAGCAGCACCGGCTGGTTGCGCTCCGGCTGCCACGTGCGCACCAGCGTGTGGCCGTGGCGCGCGGAGGACTTCCAGTCGATGTGGCGGTAGTCGTCGCCGGGGCGGTACTCGCGCAGCGACTCGAACTCGCGGCCCTCCACGGACTTGCGCAGGAGCGTGCGCGCGGACACGGCCTCCGACGCGCGCGCCAGCGTCAGCGCCTCGCGCGACAGGGCGCGCAGGTCCGGGTACACCTTCACGTCCTGGCCCGCGGGCAGCCGCACCTGCCGCGAGCACAGGCCCAGCGGCCCCATCAGGCGCAGGTTCACGTCGCCGAAGCGCGCGTCGCCCCGGGAGGGAGGGTGCACGCGGTACGTCAGCCGCGTGGCGTCTTTCGGCTCCAGCGTGAAGGACTGACGGTGGCCATGGCTCTCCACGTCCAGGGGCGGCTCGTCGCGCAGCTCGCCGCGCACGGGCCGGTCCGTGCGCGAACGCAATTCCCAGCGCACGGTGTTGTCCACGCCGGAGGAGAGGATGGGCTCCACCTCACGGCGCGCGTCGACGTCCTGGGCATGCGGCGCGCGCAGGAAGTCCACCGCGCACAGGAGCAGGACGGCCACGTCCACCGCGAGCGCCAGCCACCCGAAGGCGGGGCTCGCCACCGCGAGCGCGGCGGGCACCAGCGCTCCGGCGAACAGCGCCACGGCGAGGCCGCTGGGGACGGGGCGCCCGAGGCTCACCGGGGCACTCGCACCCGTTCGAGCATCTGCTTGAGCACGTCGTCCGCGGTGACGCCCTCCACCTCCGCCTCGGCCTTGAGGAGGAGGCGGTGGTTGAGGACGCTGGGCGTGACGGCCTTCACGTCGTCCGGGGTGACGAAGTCGGTGCCCCGGAGCGCCGCGTGCGCCTTGGACGCCGCGAGCAGGGCCTGCGCGGCGCGGGGGCTCGCGCCCAGCCGCACGCGAGGATGTGCACGGGTGTCGCGCACGAGCTGCACCACGTACTGGAGGATGGAGTCGTCACACGCGACGCGCGCCGCGCGGTCCTGCAGCTCCGTCAGCGTGCCAGCGTCCAGCACGCGGGACACGGCGGGTGGCCGGCCCTCGCGCTGGTGGAAGGCGCGCAGGAGGGACGTCTCCGCGTCGCCATCCGGGTAGCCCACGCGCACGCGCATGAGGAAGCGATCCAGCTGCGCCTCGGGGAGGGGATAGGTGCCCTCCAGCTCCAGCGGGTTCTGCGTGGCGACGACGAAGAAGTGCGGCGGCAGCGCGTGGGTGACGCCGTCGATGGTGACCTGCCGCTCCTCCATGGCCTCCAGGAGCGCCGCCTGCGTCTTGGGCGGCGTGCGGTTGATCTCATCCGCGACCAGGACCTCCGTGAAGACGGGGCCCTTCATCAAGCGGAAGGTCTGCTCCTGCGGCTGGAAGACGTTGGTGCCCAGGATGTCCGCGGGCATCAGGTCCGGGGTGAACTGCACGCGGGAGAAGGACAGCCCCAGCGCCCCGGCCATGCTGCGCGCGGTGAGCGTCTTGGCGACCCCGGGCACGCCCTCCAGCAGCACGTGGCCGCGCGCGAGGAAGGCCGTCACCAGGTCGGCCAGCACGCGGGGCTGGCCCACGACGGCCGAGCCCAGCGCGTCGAGGAGGCGGGAGAGGGGCGTGGCGTCGGACATGGTGGCGGGCGACGGTAGCCCGCCTCACGCCCGGCGCGGCAGCGAAATCCTCGCGGGCCTACTCCTGGCGCTTCAGGCCCATCAGGCCGCCCAGCACCGCGATGACGCCGCCGAGGATGCCCAGGAAACAGCCGATGCTCGGCGACGAGTTCATCATCTCCGCGTTGCCCAGCGGCGACGGCACGAGCGTGGTGTCCGAGGACAGCTTCAGGAACACCAGCGACCAGACGAGGGTCACCACGCTGCAGACCATCTGCGCGCCCCACGGCAGCATGGGGTTCACCCAGGTCATCACCTGACGTGCCCGCAGGCCCACGAAGACCATGGTCGCCACGGCGAAGAGGAAGGAGATGAACCCCAGGCTGATGAGGCCCAGGAAGTCGCCGCCCTCCGCCGTCTCCTTCCACGGCATGAAGCAGGAGAGCACCACCAGCGTCGCGCCCCAGAACGCGATGCGGTCGCCGCCCTCCAGCTCGCGCAGGAACGAGCGCGCGTCGTCCAGCAGGACCTCCGGATCGTCGATGGGCGAGCGGGGCGACTCCAGCTCCCGGGCCTCGCGCGACCAGGGATCCGCCACCGCGTCGCCCGAGTCGTCCTCTTCCTCCTCGACGGGAGCGGGCGCCGGGGCGCGACGGGCCGGCGCGCGAGCGGCCCTGGCGGCGCCACCGCCCCGGGCGGGAGGCGCGGCACGTTGGGCCTTCTCCCGGGCGATGTCGTCCATGCTCCGCACGTTGGTGGCGTCGTCGCTCGGCGGCGGCGCGGCGGGGCGGGCGCCCGTCCTGGCGCGGGCCGGAGCAGGGCGTGCACGAGGCTCCGGAGCCGCCCGGGCCGGAGGGGGCCGCGAGCGCGGCGGAGGACGGATGCCGGTGCTCTCGTCTTCACCGCCGGAGTTCCCCTCATCCCCGGTTCCCCCAAGGAAGGACTCGTCGATGATGTGGTCGCAGTGGGGGCAGATGGCGGTGTCTTCCGCGACCTTGCGATTGCAGCCTGGGCAGTTCAGGGCCGGTGCTCCGGGAGGGGGGAAACGGCCCGATATCTTCCCGGCCCCGGCGCGCGGCTGTCAAACCTGTTCAGCGGCATAACCCCTGGATTTTCGCGGGGAATTGACCTAGCCCATTCGAGCATGGCTCGCCTGCCCGCCGCCGTGTCCGCCGGAGTCCTCCTCGTGAGCGCCTGTGTCCGCTCGGTGCCGACGCCCGACGTGCCTCCGCCCCAGGAAGCGCCCGCACAGGTCCTCGCGCGCATCCAGGACTGGGAGGACCGCCGCTCGCTGGGCGGCGGGGAGCTGGTGCGGCTCGCCACCTCCGCGCCGCAAGTGGCCGTGCGCGTGCGAGCCCTCCGGGCCCTGGCGCGAATCCAGGACGTGGCGACGTTGGACGCGGTCCTCTCCGGGCTGACGGCGCCGGACAAGGCCGTGCGCGACGAGGCCGCCTTCGCGGCGGGTGAGCTGGCGCAGTCGTGGGAGCCGCTGCCGGAGGACGCACGGACAGCGCTCACGCAAGCGCTGGTGCACGCCGAGGCCACGGAAGCCGACGGCTGGGTGCGCATCACGCTGTTGGAGGCCCTGGGCAAGCTGGCCACGCCGGGGGCGGTGGAGGTGCTGACGGCCCGCCTGTCTCCGGCCAGTGGTCCCTGGTCCGAGGCCGCGGCGACGGCGCTGGGCGTGGCCGCGCGCAAGGCGGGCGCGGCGGCGGTGGCGAACGTGCCCCTGGAGACCATCCGCGCGCTGCTGAAGCCCCGATTGCGGAGCGAGGTGAACCTCGCCGGGGCGTACCTCCTGGCGGCGTCGAAGCGGCCGGATGCAGTGGATGCGCTCCAATCCTGTCTGGCGAACGGGCATCCGGACGTGATGGCCCTCTGCGTGAAGGGCCTGGGCGACGTGGGCAGCCCGCGGGACGCGGTGGCGCTGACCCTGATGATGGGCGACACCACGTCCCGCGTGTCGGCGGAGGCCGCGCGTGCGTTGGCGAAGCTCGCCGCGAAGTGCGAGGCCGGCTCACCCTGTGCCCCGCTCATCGCACTGGAAGGCCAGGCGCTCCTGGCGAAGCAGGTGGCGGAGGGGAAGGCGGCGAAGGGCCACGTGTTGCTGGCGGTGGCGCAGCAGGGACTTCCGCTCCAGGGCCGGCCGGTGTTTTCGCGCATGAGGGGGGCGCTGGCCGATGCAGACCGCGCGGCCGTGTCCGAAGAAGCCCACGCGGACCTCGCCTGGCTGGACTGCCGGATCGCGGCGGCCATGGACCGGCAGCAGGGCGCGCTGGAGCAGGTCCTCCAGTGCGGCTACGGTCGTGTCCCCGAAGCGCGATGGCTCGCGCTGGGCCTGCACGAGGTGGCGCAGTTCAAGGGACAGCCCACCGGCGCTGCGTTCGCGGTGCCCTACCTGGACCACGTCAGTCCCATCGTGCGCGGCGCCGCGCTGGATGCCCTCTCCGAACGTCCCGTGCCCGAAGCGCTGGCGCCCATTCGCGCGCTCATCGGAGGAGGGGACGCGGTGGTGGCGGGGCTGGCCGCGGCCGCCGCCGGCAAGCTGAAGGACGCCGAAGCCCTGACCGCGGTGCAGGCCCTGGCCGACCGCGTCCCCAAGGAGCCGGACCTGGCGGAGGCGGTGGCCGGCGCGCTCGTCGCGTTGCAGGGAAAGGCCGCGGAACCGCGCCTGCGCGAGTGGCTGGGCCATCCGCACGCCAACGTGCGCCGGGTCGCGGCCGAGTCCCTCACGACGCTCACGGGCACGCCGGTCCGCTCCGCCCGCGTGGAGCTGCCTCCGGAGACGTACCGTCCGCCGGCAGCGCCCTCCGGCACGACGCTCATGCTGCGCACGCGCAAGGGCGACATCACCGTCCTGTTGGATCCGGACGCGCCGCTCACGGGCGGCAACCTGGTGGCGCTCGCGAAGCAGGGCTACTTCCGCGGCATCACCTTCCACCGCGTGGTGCCGGACTTCGTCGCACAGGGCGGAGACCCGCGCGGAGACGGGGAGGGGGGGCCCGGTTACTCCATCCGCTGCGAGATGACGCGCCGTCCGTATGCGCGGGGCACCGTGGGGATGGCGCTGTCGGGCAAGGACACCGGCGGCAGCCAGTTCTTCTTCACCCACTCACCGCAGCCGCACCTGGATGGCCGCTACACGGCCTTCGGTGAAGTGATTCAAGGCATGGACGTCGTGGACGCGCTCCTGGAGGGCACGATCATCGACGAGGTCGCCGTCGGCACCCGCGCCCCCTGAGGCGGGGCCCTTCGCGCGTCAGGCCCCGGCGGCGCGCGCGGGCACGGGCTCGCCCTGGGCGTTGAGCTTCGCGCCCGTCCAGCGGTGGCTCTCCGACTCCTCCATCATCTCCACCTCACGGCGGATGCGGGCCCACTCCGTCTCCGGCAGCCCGAGGAACGCCTCCGCGAGCATCGGATCGAACTGCGTGCCCGCGCAGCGGCGGACCTCGTCGCGCGCCACGCTCATGGGACGCCCCTTGCGATAGGGCCGGTCGGAGGTGATGGCGTCCAGCGTGTCCACGAGACAGAAGATGCGCGCCCCGATGACGATCTCCTCGCCCTGGAGCCCCAGCGGATAGCCCTTGCCGTCCCAGCGCTCCTGGTGCTGCAGGACGACGAGCGCCGCCTCGTGCAGGTACGGCATCTTCGCCAGCATCCGGTAGCCGAACTCCGGGTGCAGCTTCATCTCCACCCACTCATCCGGCGTGAGCGGCCCGGGCTTGAGCAGGATGGAGTCCCGCACGCCAATCTTCCCGATGTCGTGCAGGAGCGCGCCCTGCTCCACCACGTCCAGCGCCGGCCCGGTGAGGCCGATCTCCTGCGCCAGCCGCCGCGCGTACAGCGACACGCGCCGCGAGTGCCACTGCGTCTCCGTGTCGCGGTAGTCCAGCGCGCTGATGAGTCCGTCCAGGAGCCCCGTGGTGCGCTCGATGATCCGGCGCTCCAGCCCCTCGTTGATGGACAAGAGCTCCGCGTTCTTCTCCGCGACCTCGCGTGTCAGCCGCTCGTTGGCCGCCACCAGCCGGTGGTGCTCGATGGCCTGCCGCACGCTGCTGGTCAGCTCGCTCAGCGCCCACGGCTTGCCCAGCAACCGGAAGACCTCGCCCCGGTTCACCGCCTCCGACGCCGTCTTGAAGTCCGCCGCCGCCGTCAGCATCAGCCGCACCGCGCGAGGGTTCTTCTCCCGGAGCGCCGACAACAGCTCGATGCCGTTGAGGTACGGCATCATGAAGTCCGTGAGGACGACGTCGAACCCCTGCTCCCGCGCCGCCAGCACCGGGTCGCTGTGGGTCACGACCTCGTAACCCTCCGCGTGGAGGATCCGGGACAGCGCCGCGAGGATGAGCACGTCGTCGTCCACCACGAGGATTCGGGCCATGGGCTGATACGCTCCGAGCGAGTGGGCTGCGTTTTTTCTCAGAGTCTTATAGCCGGTCCGCATGCGGGCAAACAGGCCCCCCCAAGCTTTCCAGTACCGCCAAACTACCGGAATTCTTGAGGTTTCCCTGAAACAGGCGGTCGCTGGATTCCACGTCCTGCTTGCCTGCCCGTCGAGCCGTGTTCTATGGTGGCCTCCTACCCAACGTAAATGGCTGTAACCCCTTGGAATTCGGGAGCAATCTCCGATGGCTAGAGCCCCTGATGGGCCGGTGCCGGTGGTGGTGATGGGGCTGGGGTTCATCGGGCAGGAGATTGCCAGGGCAGCCCTGTCGTCCCCCGAAGTGGAGCTGATGGGCGCGGTGGATCCGCAGCCCTCCCTGGTGGGTCGTCCCCTGGGCGACGTGCTGGGGCTGGCCGGCCCGCGCTTCAAGGTGGCGGACTCGCTGGAGAAGGCCGTGGGGCGCCGCAAGGGCGTGGTGGTGCTGCACGCCACCAGCTCGCGGCTGTCCCAGGTGATGGATCAGCTGCTGGAGGCGCTGAAGCTGGGCCTGCCGGTGGCCAGCACCTGCGAGGAGCTGGCGTTCCCGCACCTCAAGTACCCGGAGCTGGCGGAGAAGCTGGAGCGCGCCGCGCTGAAGGCGGGCGTCGCCATCGTGGGCACGGGCGTGAACCCGGGCTTCGTGCTGGACCGCCTGGTGGCCACCGCCGGTCAGGTGTGCGGCCCCGTGCGCAAGGTGACGGCCAGCCGCGTGGTGGATGCCCGCACGCGCCGTGAGGCCCTGCAGCGCAAGGTGGGCGCGGGCCTGACGGAGGAGGAGTTCTTCGACCTGGTGGACCGCGAGGAGCTGGGCCACGTGGGGCTGGTGGAGTCCGCGGCGCTGGCGGCGGTGGGGCTGGGGCTGGATTGTGACGACTTCGAGGAGGAGGTGACTCCCGTGTTCGCCGAGGAGGAGATCACCGGCGGCGCATTTGTCGTGAAGAAAGGCCGCGTCGCGGGCATGTTCCAGTCCGTGGTGGGTTTGGAGGAGGGGCAGGAGCGGGTCCGCCTGGAGCTGACCATCGCGGTAGGGGCGGACAACCCACGAGATCGCATCGAAATCGACGCGGATCCGAAGCTGGTGCTGGAGATACCGGGGGGAGTGGCGGGCGACCGGGCCACCGCGAACGCGCTGGTGAATGCCGCGCCACGTTTGACGGCCGCGGAGGCCGGGCTCCTGACGGTGCTCGAGCTTCCGTCAGGTCGCTGAAGGTTCATCAGGAGAGGGAAATGCTGGACAAGAACGCGATTGGCCGCGCCTCGCCGCCGACGCTCAACGAGGTGGAGAAGGGCGCCATCCGGCGCTTCGCCGAGGCAATCGGCGACTACAATCCCATCTACTACGATGAGGAGTACGCCCGCGCCTCGGGCTACCCCACCATCGTCGCGCCGCCCACGTTCCCCGCGTCGTTCCATTCCGCCGCGGACCTCCGGGAGCTGTTGGGGGTGGGCATCAAGAGCCTGCTGCACGCCGAGCAGGGCTTCGACTACGAGCGGCCCATCTTCGCGGGGGACCGCATCTACGTGTCCACCCGCGTGTCGGACGTCTTCGAGCGGCCGGGCATGTCCGGCAAGATGGACATCGCGGTCATCGAGGACGAAGGCCGGGACGAAGAGGGCAACCTCGTCTTCCGCGCCCGCCGGACCCTCGTGGTGCGTGCCGCCAAGGAGAACGCCTGATGCCCGCGCGCAAGCTCTACTTCGAATCCATCCGCGTCGGTGACGAGCTGCCGGCGCTGGCCAAGGCCCCGGTGGACCGCGTCCAGCTGTCGCGCTACGCGGGCGCCTCCGGCGACTACAACCCCGTGCACGTGGACGAGCTCTACGCCAAGAGCGTGGGCATGCCGTCCGTCTACGCCCCCGGCATGCTCGTCATGGGCATGCTGGGCCAGCTCATCAGCGACTGGGCCCGCGGCGGCCAGCTGCGGCGCTACAACGTCCGCTTCATCAAGATGGTGTGGCCGGGCGACACCGTGGTCTGCAAGGGCCGCGTGAGCGACCGCCACGGCTCCGGCGGCCGGTACTTCGTCGAAATCGACCTCTGGGCGGAGAACCAGAAGGGCGAGCTCGTCATGAAGGGCGGCTCGCAGATCCAGCTCTTCTACTCCCTGGAGGACGAGAACCGGCAGCGCTCCGGCCAGTCCCCCATCGTGGTGGAGGTGCCCCGCGAGAGCCTGGTCGTCCCCGCGCCCGCCTCCCCGGAGG
>NZ_RAWC01000420.1:0-2410 GCF_003611685.1 Corallococcus sp. CA049B
GGCCTGGGGCGGAGGCGGCGCGTGGGTGACGATGGTGAGGTCGCGCGCCGCGCCCAGGGCGGAGGCCAGCGAGTCCGGCTGGGGCTGCTCCGGCGTGGCGAGGGAGAAGGCATGGGCCTCCTCGCGCTGCTCGACGGCGAGGAGCGACTGGCCCACGACGACGAGCCGCACGAAGCGCCGGCCCTCCTCGATGCGCCGCACGAGCCGGGGCGCGGCGCCGTCCAGCTTGAGCACGGCGATGCCGCCACGGCCGAGCGCGACGTAGCTCACCCCCTGGTGGACGACGGAGTCGAGGACGGGGCCCAGGCCCAGCTCTTCCGCGGCACGTGAGGCCGGGGACACAGGAGTCTGGGCGACGATGACGGAGGCGAGGAGCGCGGAGCCGAGCATGAAGCTGGCTCTATATCGCTCCTCGCCCCCGGGGTTCCTGGACTTTGGGTCAAGCCTAGTCGACGAGCAGCCGCTTCACGGGCGCCGGGTCCACGGCCACCATCAGCGGCCGGGTGAAGTGGCTGAACGACATCAGCGCCTGGCCTGGAGCGAGCCGCGACACCCGGCTCCACAGGCTCTCGTCGATGCTGCCCACGCTCTTCTTCAGCTGGTTGATGACGGCCCCGTCCGTGATCTTGTGGATGATGAAGTTGTTGAGCAGGGCCAGCACCTCGGACGGCAGGTGCTGGGGAAGCTGGGTGACGAAGACGAGCCCCAGCCAGCGCTTGCGGCCCCGCTTCGCGATGCGAGCGACCTGTTCGAAGAGGGTCTTCATCTGCGCGATGCGGCTGGCGGACAGGAACTCGTGGGCCTCCTCGATGATGATGAGGACCGGAGTGATGTCCTTGCCCTCGCGGTGGGCCTTCTCATAGCTGGCCTCCTGCCGCTCCTGGATGCCCCGGAGGATGTCCGCGATGACCAGGTTGTTGAGCTGGGGGGATTCCGTGTCCGACAGGTCGATGACGGACACCCGCCCTGGCGAGAGCATGGTGTCGTACTTCACGCCCTCCGTGGTCCCCATGTCGAAGATGTTCAGCCGGCGCAGCCGCTGGAGCTTGCTGGCCAGCGCCTTCCAGCTGATGACGTTGCGGCTGCTCTGCGCCATCACCCGCCGCATCACCTTGCCGGGGTCGTTCTTGAAGACGCTGTAGAGCGTCAGCGAGTTGGCCGGAGGCCCCTCGTCCTCCTCCAACGCCTCGATCTCCTCGGCGACCGTTCCTCGCGCTCGCGCCGCGCGGCGGGGGCGGGCTCTTCCTTCCGCTCTGCCCTCGTCGCTCATGCTGTAGAGGTAGGCGTTCACGACGTCCAGCAGGTGCTGGATGGTCATTTTCGGGTAGCCCGTGGACAGCTCGTCCACCTCCAGCGCGTCCCGTCGCTCCTCCTCCGTCACCGGATAGACCTCGAAGTCCTCCAGCAGGAGCTTCGTGACGTCGTAGGCCTTGAGGAAGCGCTCCTGCTGCGCCTCCGACATGTCTAGGATCTCCGCCAGCGCGTAGGGCGACAGGCTGGAGAAGTTCAACGAGAAGGCGTGCTTGTTCCTGTGGCGTGGGTTGCGGCTCTCGCGGCCGACCAGGTGATGGATGTGCAGGTCCTTCACGCCCTCGGGCTTCTGGTTCCGGCGCTTGAGGGTCTCCACCATGGCGTGGTGGTCCGTGGGCCGGTCCACGTGCGTGTATTCGCCTTCCACGTCGAAGACGATGGTGGCGATGCCGGAGCTCTGCGCGCGGTGGATGAGCGTGGCCACCGTGGTGGACTTGCCGCCGCCCGTCGTCCCGATGATGCCGGTGTGCCGGGGCAGCACGGACTTGTCGCGGGCGTTGATGCGCGCCTCCATCCGCTCGTAGCCCACCACCGTGCCAATGCTCATCTCCCCGCTGACACCCAGCACCTTCGCGCTCTCCTCCTCGTCCAGCACGAAGACGGGGCTCTGCGGCCGGGGACGGAAGCGGTGCGGCTTGAGCACGCCCGCGACCTCCTCACCGAGGATCTCCACCTCCGCGCGGCCGTGGTACTCGAAGGTGTACGTGAGCTTCTTTCCGTGGGTCACCACGCCAATGGCCATGGTGGAGTTCGCGGGGACGGCGTTCGGCTCCGCGAACGGCCCCCGGACGACGACGCCCAGGTAGGCCCTGTCGTCCTCGCGGCACTTGATGCGCACCAGCGTCTGCGACGCCAGCCGGTGCAGGTCCTCCTTCGTGGACAGGACGGTGACGAGGTTGTCGTGGCTCGCGCTGGTGTCGAAGTGGGTGAAGCCCACGGCGTTCTCCAGCTCCGGGTCGGCGTTGAGCGCCGCCGCCCGTTCCTTCGCCGCGTCGATTTCGCCCTTCGCCCTGTCCGGAAGGGGCTGCACGACTTCATTGCGCGGCGGCTCCACGGGCGGCGGATGGGGAACCGGGGTCCGTGCGACCGGGGGCAGGGG
>NZ_RAWC01000421.1:0-1896 GCF_003611685.1 Corallococcus sp. CA049B
GGCGGGTCATTTTCCAAGCACGGGCGGCGTTCAGGGGACGAGTCCGGCCTCGGTCCGGCGTTGATTTCCGGAACATCCCATCGTACGCAGCCTCCCACTTTCCATCCCCTAGCAAGGTGCCCAGCACATGGCCGAGAAGCTCACGCCCCGCGAGAAGGGCTTTTCCGAGTGGTACGTCGACCTGGTCCAGAAGGCGAAGCTCGCCGACTACTCGGACGTGAAGGGCTGCATGGTCATCCGCCCCAACGGCTACGCGCTGTGGGAGAACATCCAGCGGACGATGGACAAGATGTTCAAGGACACGGGCGTGAAGAACGCCTACTTCCCGCTGCTCATCCCGGAGAGCTACCTCAAGAAGGAAGCCGAGCACGTGGAGGGCTTCAACCCGCAGCTGGCGGTCGTCACGCACGCGGGCGGCCAGAAGCTGGAGGAGCCGCTGGTCATCCGGCCCACGTCCGAGACCATCATCAACCGCAGCTTCTCCAAGTGGATCCAGAGCTACCGCGACCTGCCCCTGCTGGTGAACCAGTGGGCCAACGTGATGCGCTGGGAGATGCGCACGCGCCTGTTCCTGCGCACCACGGAGTTCCTCTGGCAGGAGGGCCACACCTGCCATGAGACGGAGGCGGACGCGGAGGAGCGCACGCTGCAGATGCTGGAGGTCTACCGCACGTTCGCGGAGGACTACATGGCCATGCCCGTGCTGCCGGGGCGCAAGTCGGAGTCGGAGAAGTTCGCCGGCGCGCTGCGCACGTACAGCATCGAAGCGATGATGCAGGACAAGAAGGCGCTCCAGGCGGGCACCAGCCACAACCTGGGCCAGAACTTCGCCAAGGCCTTCGACACCACGTTCCAGGGCCGCGACGGCCGCGTGCACCACGTGTGGCAGACGTCGTGGGGCTCCTCCACGCGCCTCATCGGCGGGCTCATCCTCACGCACTCGGATGACGCGGGCCTCGTGGTGCCGCCGAAGATTGCCGCCACGCACGTGGTCATCATCCCCATCGCCGGCAAGGCGACGGACGCGGAGAAGACGCAGGTGATGGAGAAGTCCCACGCGCTGGCCGCGGACCTGCGCAAGGCGGGCCTGGGCGTGGTGGTGGACGACGACGAGACCAAGGGCCCGGGCTTCAAGTACAACGAGCACGAGCTCATCGGCACGTGTCTGCGCATCGAGCTGGGGCCCAAGGACCTGGCCAAGGGCTCGTGCGTGATGGTGCGCCGCGACCTGCGCCAGAAGGAGTTCGTGTCGCTGGACGAGGCCGTCGCCAAGGCCCAGGCCATGTTGGATCAGATGCAGAAGGACCTGTTCCAGAAGGCCAAGGACTTCCGCGACTCGCACACCTTCGAGGTCAACTCCTACGAGGAGCTGAAGGCGAAGGCGGAGGACGGCTTCCTGCTGGCGCACTGGGACCTGGACCCGAAGACGGAGGCGCGCATCAAGGAGGAGACGGGCCTCACCACCCGCTGCCGCCCGTTCAGCCTCAAGCAGGAGCCGGGCAAGTGCGTGATGACCGGCAACCCGTCGCCCGGCCGCATCGTGTTCTCCAAGGCGTACTGAGCACGCGCTGACGTGCGCCGCACCGCGGGGCTGGGAGGCGACTCCCGGCCCCGCTGTCTTTTTCAGCGCGTCAGCTGGCGGCGAGCAGGCCGCGCTTCCGGGGCAGGAAGGTGGCCACCGGCTCCGGCTTGCCCGCGACGGGCAGCGGGGCGGCGGCCTCGAAGTCGAAGGTGTCCCGGCAGCGCTCGCGCGTGGCGTGGGAGACGAGCACCGGGGCGCCGACCTTCTTCGTCAGTCCTTCGATGCGGCTGGCCAGGTTCACCGCGTCGCCAATGACGGTGTACTCGCGGCGCTGCTCGCTGCCGACGGCGCCCACCACCACGCGGCCGGTGTGG
>NZ_RAWC01000422.1:0-2144 GCF_003611685.1 Corallococcus sp. CA049B
TCCTCAGGCTGAAGAGCGTCGTCTGCTGCTTGGGGCGTCCACGCATCGCTGCCTCCGATGCGCGGAGGACACCACGCCCCGGTGCGGGCTGTCGATCCCTCGGAGGGGTTTCTCAACAGCCTGCTAGGTCGCGGCGAGCAGGACCACCGCAGGGGTTCTGCTCGTCAGCCCTAGATCAACCCCTCACGCGGCGGCGCGTGGGGTAGGCTGCGCCGAGCAGTTATAGGGAGAGTGCGATGGGTGACAAGGATTCGCCGAGCAGCGAAGAGAGTCTGCGAGAAGTGAGGCAGTACATTGCCGTGGAGTGGAAGAAGAACGGCAAGCCGCTCGTCAACTGCGTCGACCTATACATCAAACACGCGATGCCGGGCATCAACGCGGCGGTTCGTTCACAGGATGAACGCGACTCTATTGAGGCCATGCTTCGGCACGGTGTTGCGCAGAAAATGGCTGCTAGCATTCGGAGCATGTACGCCGCGCTACCAGCAGAAGTAGCGGCGCAGTGGGAGCGGCGGCTCGATGCGGAACTGAAGAATCTGGATAACTACGAACGCCACGCGGCGGATACGGTGAAGCACCGAGACACCATCGCCGAGTCGAGACGGAACCGTTGGACGGCACGCATCGCCATCATTGTTTCGTTTCTCTCGATGGCGGTCGCGCTCTACGCCGCGCTGAAGAAGTAGGCGCGCCGGCCCGATCCTGACCGGGAGCGGGCCGGCGGATGATGCGTCCCACGTGGAAGCACGTGGGGTAGGCCCACGCGACGTGAGCGCGGGCCAGGAGCGCACTACTGGCGGGGGCAGAGTTCGGCGACCCGGCCAATCACCTCGGCCTTCGGCAAGATGGCGTTGCTTTTGTCAGCCCCATTCTTGACGCCCAAGGCGATAGCGGCCATCTCCCGCTCGTCGTAATCATGCCGTGCCATGCCCTCGCCCTCGCCCAGGAGCATCCTGGGCTCGAAGGTGGCGCCGCTGCGAACCAGCGCGAATGCCTTCAGGTAGGTCTGGTACAGCGAGTCGTTGTCCATGGTGTCCCCCATGCCGGGCGCTCGTCGTGGGCGCCGTGGGCGGGGCCACCGTACGGCACCCGCTGGTGGCCCGCCAGACTCCCCAGATGGGGATGGACGCGGGCGGAGCTGACCCACTGGGATGTAGGGGCGCCCAAGGAACGTCAGTCCGAGCCGGTAGGGTGTCGGAGCGTCCCGGCACAACCGGGCGCGGTGGCTTCGGCCATCTCTACGAAAGGACACCCAGCCATGGAAGAGCAGGACATCTACGACATCTACCTCCGCGCCTTCATCGCAGGTCGGATGCAACTCCTGGTCAACGAGCGCAGGGATCTCGTTGACTACCAGGGGACCGATAATCAGGGAATCGTTCACGTCGCCCCATTCACCGGGCAGAAGCTCGCGGCCTTCGCCATGGGGCTCGCTGACGCTGGTGTAGACAAGGGCTTCCCGCGCGCGAAGAGCGCGCTCCGGGAGCAACTCTCCCGGCTGACCGGGTAGGCGAAGTGACGGATCGCCCGGCCCGCGAAACCTCCGGACCGGGCACCGTCTGCATACTTCAGCCCGCCGCCCTCAACAGGGCTCCTATCCGTCCTATACTTGGTTGACTACCATGGGCGGTACCTGGAGGGCAGGATGGAGGGCCTATGGGGTGCTGCTCGAGCAGTTGTATGCCCAGACCCGGGCCATTCCCTCCTTCAAGACCTGGGTCGACACGCCGAGGTTCGCCGCGATGGCCGACAACTGGGCGCTGCTGGCGGACGAAGGGGTGAAGTGCGCGACGGCGGTCGCCCTGCTACTCGCGCAGGCGGGAGTGCTGACGACACAGCCCGTCGTGGGACCGTGGTTTTCGTCGTCGCACATGTCCATGTCATTGCCGAAGGCGTTGCCGTAATCCCAGACGCCGTAGCAGGCGAGCTGGCCCTCCCCCAGGTTCAGGCTCGGGCGCGTGCTGCACCGCATCGCGTTCGAGAGCGGGTATTGCTCGACGTCGTAGGAGATGACCACGCGCCCATGGCCGCCCGTGCCACCCTGGGCGCCCATTCCAATCCCGGCGACGTAGTCCACGTCCTGCATGCCGCCCGCATTGCGGCCACTCCCGGCGAGGACGCTGCCATCGGGGGCATAGCTGGCC
>NZ_RAWC01000423.1:0-2082 GCF_003611685.1 Corallococcus sp. CA049B
AAGAGACAGTTGGAGGGGAGGCGCATGGGGGACCTTCCGGCGGATTATCGTCAGAAGGGCATTGCGGGTTGTGGGCCCACTCCCGGCGTGCGGGCGGGGGTGCTAAGGAGCGGGCCCATGCTGGAGCGTTTCAGCGACAAGGTGAAGAAGGGCCTGCGCGGTTGGACCGAGCGCATGGCCGGCGAGCAGCAGTCCGACCAACTCCAGGCCCTGGCCCGGACGGAGAACGAGTACGGGGTGGACCCGTTCGGGTTCAACCTGGACTACAGCCTGGCCGCCATCGCCCCGTTCATGTGGCTCTACCGCCACTACTTCCGGGTGGAGGCCTACGGCGCGGACCGCATCCCCTCGGGGAGGGTGCTGCTGGTGTCCAACCACTCCGGCCAGCTGCCCCTGGACGGCGCGATGATTGGCATCGCCCTGATGGTGGAGGGCAACCCGCCGCGCGCCATCCGCAGCATGGTGGAGAAGTGGGTGCCGTCCCTGCCGTACGTCTCCACGTTCATGGCGCGCGTGGGCCAGATTGTCGGCACGCCGGAGAACTGCCGGCGGCTGCTGGAGGCGGAGGAGGCCATCCTCGTGTTCCCGGAGGGCACGCGCGGGCTCAACAAGCTGTGGCCCCAGCGCTACCAGCTCCAGGAGTTCGGCCTGGGCTTCATGCGCCTGGCGCTGGAGACGAACACGCCCATCGTGCCCATCGCCGTGGTGGGCGCGGAGGAGCAGGCGCCCGCGCTGATGAACCTGAAGCCGGTGGCGAAGCTGTTGGGCTTCCCGTCCTTCCCCATCACCCCCACGGGCACGCCCTTCCCGCTGCCCACGAAGTACCGCATCTACTTCGGCGACGCGCTCCACTTCACCGGCCGCGCGGACGACGAGGACAGCGAACTGGACAAGAAGGTGCGCACCGTGAAGGCCTCCATCCAGGCGATGCTCCACCAGGGCCTCAAGGAACGCCGGGGCGTGTTCTGGTGAGCGCCTCCACGGAAGAGAAGGACGCGGTCGTCGCGGACAAGCGCCCGGCCGTCGTCGTCACCGGCATCAGCGGCAACCTGGGCCGCACGCTGGCGAAGATGCTGCACAAGCGCGAGCGCATCATCGGCATCGACCGGCGTCCCTTCATCGGGAAGCCGAAGGACGTCGAGATGCACCAGCTGGACCTGCGCAAGAAGAAGGCGGAGGACGTCTTCCGCAAGAACGAGGTCCGCGCCGTCATCCACATGGGCATCATGCATGACCCGCGCATGAGCGAGGAGGAGCACCACTCGTTCAACGTCGTGGGGACCACGCGCCTGTTGGAGTACTGCGCGAAGTACGGCGTGAAGAAGGTGGTGGTGCTGTCCTCGGCGAACGTCTACGGCCCCAGCCCGGACAACTCCAACTTCCTCACGGAGGACGCGCCGCTGATGGCCGCGAGCCGCTTCTCCGGCGTGCGCGACCTCATCGAAGTGGACATGCTGGCGCACAGCTTCTTCTGGAAGCACCCCGACATCGAGACGGTCATCCTGCGGCCCGTCCACATCGTCGGGCCCACCATCAAGAACGCGCCGTCCAACTACCTGCGCCTGCGCCACCCGTGGACCATGGCGGGCTTCGACCCCATGGTGCAGCTCATCCACGTGGAGGACGTGGCCCGCGCCATGGTGGAGGCCCTGCGCCCGGAGCCCAAGGGCGTCTACAACGTCGTGGGCCCCGGCCAGGTGCCCCTGTCCGCCGTCTTGCGCGAGCTGGGCCACACCGCGATCCCCGTGCCACACCCCGTGGCCCGGCCCCTGCTGGGCCTGATGTTCCGCTACCGGCTGGCCAACTTCCCGCCGCCGGAGCTGGACCACATCCAGTTCCTCTGCGCCGTGGACGGCAACCGCTGGGTCCAGGACGTGGGCTGGAAGTCCCGCCACTCCATGCGCGACACCATCCGCTCCGTCATCGGCGAGTAGCGGGGACGCAGCGGCTTTTCGTGGGAGCCCGCGACAGTTCCCTGACAGTCATGTCAGGGGGGACGTGGCGGGATGGCAGGGAGGGCCTGACAACACTGTCAGGCATGGGACGGTGGCGACGGGGAGTGGGAGCCGCCAAGTCCCTGAT
>NZ_RAWC01000424.1:0-2070 GCF_003611685.1 Corallococcus sp. CA049B
CTCCAGGAGCCGGTGGAAGGCGTCCGCCTCCGTCCGGCCCCCGCCCCGCGCCCCCAGCTCCTCCAGGAGCTGGTTGAGGTTCCAGGCCAGGCGCTTCTGTTCGTCCCCTTGCGCCCGCCGGGCCTGCTGCGCCAGCAGGTACATGGGCAGCGGTGAGTCCGTGGGCGGGGTGGGCGTGCCGCCCTGCGCCAGAGGCTCCGGCGCAGCCTCCCAGGCCGCCAGGTCCGAAGGGGGCTCCGCCTCTCCTCCCGGGTGGGGGGCCGGTGTACGCGAACGTGGGCGGAAAGCATCGGACACGGTGGCGAAACTGTAACCGGGGCGCCGCGTGGGGTTCAAAGTGGGCGGGCCCGCAACTTCCAGCGGGCAACGGGGTTTCTGGCCTCACGGATGGATTGGGACCCGGACACGCAGGCGATGCTGAAGGTGGCGGCGGGCGACAAGCAGGCCTTCGCCTGGCTCTTCGACCGGCACCACGCGAGCGTGGCGCGCTTCGCGTTCCGCTTCGTGGGGGACGCGGCGCGGGCGGAGGAGCTCACGCAGGACATCTTCGTGAAGCTCTACCGCCACGCGCGCTCCTACAAGCCCACGGCGAAGTTCAAGACGTTCCTCTTCCGGGTGGCGACGAACCACTGCCTCAACGAGATGCGGCGCGGCGAGTACCGCGTGGCGCGCCTCACGGCGGAGGCCCCGGCGGAGGAAGACGTGGCTGCGATGCGGATGCCAGGGCCCGACGGAGACAGGCCGGATCAGGCGTTGAGCGGCCGGGAGCTGGAGGCGGCGGTGGGCCTGGCCCTGAAGGACCTGAGCGACCGGGAGCGGGCCGCGTTCACCATGTGCCGCTTCGAGGGCATGGCGTACCGGGACATCGCCGAGGCGCTGGAGGCGAGCGAGGCCGCCGTGAAGAGCCTCATCCACCGGGCCACCCTGGCGGTGGCGCGCAGGCTTGAAGCGTTGCAGGCGGGCACCGTGCCCGCGAGGAGCCGGGCATGAGCTGTGCGTTCGAAGAGGACCTGACGGCCTGGGTGGACGGGGAGCTGCCGCCCCCGCACCGCGCGCGCGTGGAGGCCCACCTGGGCACCTGCGCGGAGTGCCAGGGCACGGAAAAGCTCCTGCGCCTCACGGTGGCGCGGATGGCGGAGCTGCCCGCCTTCACGCCCTCCCCGTCCGCCCGGCGCGAGCTGCTGGCGCGGGTGGACGCGCTGCCGCCCACCTGGCGCGAGCGGTTCGCGCACCTCTTGAGGCCCGGCGTGCTCGTGCCCTCCGCGGGCCTGGCCGCCGCGGTGGTACTGACGCTGCTCGCCGCCGGGCGCACGCGCGTGGAGGCGCCCGCGCTGGAGGAGTGGGACCCGGGCGCGCTGGAGGTGGCGGCGAACCTGGAGCTGGTCGAGGACTACGAAGTGCTGGGGCTGGACAGCTCCGAAGACCTGGAGGTCGTCGAGAACCTCCACGAACTGGGGGTGCCGTGATGCTGGGAAGGATGACCGCCGGGGTGCTGGCGGTGGCGCTGTTCGTCGGCATGCCCGCCCGAGCGGCCAACGCCCCCGCGCCCACCGCCGCGGAGCGCTTCGAGAAGCTCCCGCCGGAGCAGAAGGAGGCCCTGCGCGCGAAGCTGCGCGAGTTCAAGGCCATGTCCCCGGACGAGCAGGCCCGCGTGCGCGCGAACCTCCAGCGCTGGCGGCAGCTGCCCCCGGAGGAGCGCGAGCGGCTGAGGAGCAACCTGCGCGACTTCCGGAAGCTGTCGCCCCAGGAGCGGCAGGCGGTGCGGGAGCAGGTGCGCGAGCTGCGCGGCCTCACCCCGGAGCGCCGCGCGGAGCTGCGTGGCCGGATGCGCGCCTACCTCAAGGAACACCCGGAGCGCCGCGAGCAGATGCTGGAGAACATGCGCCGCTGGCGGCGGATGTCCCAGGAGCAGCGACAGGAGGCACGCGAGCGGCTGCGCGAAAGGCGGCGCGACAAGTGAGGCCCGCGCCCTGTTGGCTGCTGCTGTTCGCGCTCGCGGCGGGTGTGCCCGCGTCCGCCCAGCAGTCCCCTCCGCCCGACGAGGTCCCCGCGCCCGCGAAGGCCGTGAAC
>NZ_RAWC01000425.1:0-2041 GCF_003611685.1 Corallococcus sp. CA049B
GGGAAGGCAGGCGGGGGCGCGTTCACGGCACCGGGCGGAGGCGCGACCGGCGGCGGAGGTCGCAGCCACCAGCCGAGCCCCACGGCACCGAGGATCAGCGCGGCAGCGCCCGCGATGGGGAGCACGCGCGACTTTGGCGGGACCGCGGTGGGGACCGGCATCGTCATCGGACCGGGCATTCCCGGCTGACCCGACATGCTCACCGGGGCGAGTTGCTGTCCCTGGGGACCCACGGCTCCCGGGAAGCTGCCCGGAACCACCTGCTGGCCGCCGAAGGAACCCGGCGCGGCTTGCTGCCCACCCATGCTGCCCGGCGCGGCCTGCTGGCCACCCATGCTGCCCGGAGCGACCTGCTGGCCCGTGCCGTAGCCGGGGGCGGCCTGGTGCCCGCTGTAGCTTCCCGGCAGCTGCGCGGAGACACCGGGCGCCGGCAGGGCCACGCCCGAGCTCCCCGTGCCGCTCCCGGGCATCTGCGTGGCACCGAAGCCCATCGTGCCGCCCGCCACCTGCGGCTGCTGTCCGAACGGGACCGTGCCACCGGCCCGTGGCGCCATCGTCGCGTCGAAGCCGATTTCATCCGACGCCGACAACGCATCCGCTCCAAAGCGGCCCGTCCCCGGCCCCTTGTTCGACGGCGCCATCGTGGCGCCCGTCCCGTCGTCGTCGCTCGGCGACACGGAGGGGAGGGCGACTCCGGACGGACGCTTCGCGCGCCCGAAGGTCCGGGCTTCGATCTGCTCCGCCGTCTCCGGCAGCGACTGGAGCTGCGTGCCCGTGAGCTCCGCGATGAACGACGCGACGTCCGGATGGCGGTGGTCCGGGTTCTTCTCCAGCGCCCGCGCCACCGCCTTCGCGACGTTCGGCGGCAGGTCCGGCATCAGCGTGACCAGCGACACCGGCGGCTCGTGCACCACGCGGTAGATGATCTGCGCGAGCGACCCGCCACCAAAGGGCGTCATCCCGGAGATCATCTCGAACACGATGCCGCCCAGCGCGAACAGGTCCGTGCGCGCGTCGATGCGGCTGTTCTGCCCCTGCGCCTGCTCCGGCGACATGTACTGCGGCGTGCCGATGAGCACCGCCTCCTGCGTCTGCAGCGTCTCCGACGACATGACCTTGGAGATGCCGAAGTCGAGCAGCTTCACCCGCTCGCCCACCACGCCGCCGGAGTCCGTGGGCACCAGGAAGATGTTCGCGGGCTTCAGGTCGCGATGCACGACGCCCGCGCGGTGCGCCGTCTGCAACGCGGACCCCATCTGCCGCGTGAAGGAGAACACCTCCTCCAATGACAGCCGCCCGCGCCGCAGCCGGTCCGCGAGGCTCTCCCCGCGCAGGTACTCCAGCACCAGGAACGGACTGCCGTCCTCCAGCGTGTCGAAGTCCAGCACCTCCACGATGTTCGGGTGCCCCAGCCGCGAGGCGATCTCCGCCTCCCGCCGGAAGCGCACGTGGAGGTCCGGCCCCACGTGCTCGCCCACCCGCAGCACCTTCACCGCCACCTGCTTGCCCGGAAGCCGCAGGTGCTGGGCCAGGAACACCGAACCCATGCCGCCCCGCCCCAACACGGAGACGACTTTGTAGGTATTCCGGAGGACCGAATCGATGTGCAGCTCACCGTCTGCCGAGCGCGTCATGGAAGAGGCGTGTCCTGATGACAAAGGGGTGCGAAGCACCACCGTGAAACAGGGCGCCACGCTACCACGCCCCATCCGCCAGGGAACGCGCCCAACCCCCCAGTCGCCATACCCCGGACAGTCGAACGCCCGGACCCTCGTGAGAGGACCCGGGCGTCATGAACTTCATCCCTGTTCAGCCGGGACGAGGGCTCAGCCCCACTTGGACATCGTGCGCCGGGGCGGAGGCGAGCTCGGCCCCGCCGCGGGCGAAGCCACCGCCGGACGGGCCTGCTGCGGACGGCCCTGGCCACCACCGCGCGGCGCCTGGGCATTCCCGCCACCGCTGGCCTGACGCGACTGGCCACCGCCACCACCACCGCCGCGGCGCTGCCCGCCACCCCGACGCTGACCCTGTCTCTTATACA
>NZ_RAWC01000426.1:0-2029 GCF_003611685.1 Corallococcus sp. CA049B
CCCTCCCCCACCCGCCCGCCTTTCCGCTCCCCGACGCGGCGGCGACTCAGGGCTGGACGGCTCCCCCCCTGGCAGGTCAGCCTGGACATCCTTGGAGGACGCAACCCACATGGCTGCCCCGCTGCCCCCTGAAGCCCAGTTCCACATCGAGGTCATCAAGCTCCTGCTCCAGGTGGCCACCAGCGACGACCGCGTCACCCGCGAGGAGATTGACGCCATCATCGAAACCGCACGCGGCTTCAGCGTGCCCCTGACGGAGCTCAGCGCCCTCACCCGCTGCCTCCACGAGGGCCAGCCGCTCCCGCCACCGAACCTGAGCGCCCTGCGCCAGGACCCCAAGGCCGTGCTCGACGCGGTCCACGCCCTCGTCATCGGCGACGGCCACCTGGACGACTCGGAGATCGCCATGATCCGGCAGATCCGCGAGCTGCTCGGCATCGCCCCCTGAAACCGCCTTCCAGGTCACGCGCTCACGTGCAACGGGGGCCCGTCCTTGTGCTCGGGCGCGCCCGCGAGCCTGCGGGTGAGCCGGCGGCGCACGACGTCCACGTGCTCGCGGAAGAAGTACAGGTTCTCCGCGTAGGCGGTCGGCACCGCGATGCGGTTCACCTCGCGCTCGGCCTCCTCCAGCCGCTTGAGCATGGCCTGGAGCAGCTCCTGGTCCGGGTCCTCCTCCAGCTGGATTTCAATCTCCTTCAGCCGCGCGTACCACCGGTGGATGCGCGAGCGGACCCGCCACAGGAACATCGCGGGCACCGCCCGCCCCAGCGGCACCACCACCGCGATGATGGGCACCAGCATCACCCACAGCCGGTCCACCAGGTTCGCCGCCCAGAAGGGCAGGTAGCGCTGGAGCAGCGGAACGCCCGACGCGTAGTAGCGCTTCGCCTCGCTGCTCAAGGCGAAGCCCGCCGCGAGCGGCGCGGGGAACTCGCCCGTCTTGTCCAGGATGCCCGCCGTGCCGTGGATGTCGCTGGCCGCGCGCATCAGCAGGTACGCGAGCGCCGGGTGCAGTGAGTCCTTCGCCAGCAGGAGCGCGTTGGGCGCGAGCAGCACCACGTCCTCGTCCGGCACGTTCCTGGCGAAGTCGAACACGCCCTGAGGCAGCACGTGGCGTGACAGGTACGGATAGCGGCGCGTGTAGGCCTCCGCGCGCTTGAAGTTCAAGAGGCGCACGTCCTTCACCGCCGCCAGCTTCTGGATGCGCGGCGACTCCGCGGGCGACACCAGGAACACCGCGTCCACCTTCCCCTGCGTCAGCGCGTCGATGGCGGCGTCCCGGTCCAGCGGCAGCAACTCCGTGGGCGCCGCGTCCACCTTGTTCGCCTGGAGCAGCGTCATCGCCAGCGCGCGCGTGCCGCTCTCCTCGGGCCCCACCGCGATGCGCTTGCCCTGGAGGCCGCGCACGTCGTCCACGGGCTCGCCCCGGTAGAAGACCCACAGCGGCACGTAGGAGAGGCTCCCCAGCGACGCCACGTGCTCCGGCACCTCCTGGCCCTTGCCGCCGGTGGTGCCGCTCTGCGCGAAGGCGATGTCCACCCCGCTGTCCTCCGCGTTCAACAGCGCCACGCTGCCCACGGAGCCCTTCGTGTTGCGCAACTCCAGCGTCACCCCGTGCTGCGCGAGGAACTTCTGGTAGCGCTTCGCCATGTAGT
This sequence comes from Corallococcus sp. CA049B, assembly GCF_003611685.1. Classification (NCBI taxonomy): domain Bacteria; kingdom Pseudomonadati; phylum Myxococcota; class Myxococcia; order Myxococcales; family Myxococcaceae; genus Corallococcus; species Corallococcus sp. CA049B. Next base: position 1,656 of record NZ_RAWC01000426.1, read on the forward strand.
TGAAGCCGCCCTCTTCCGGCGCCAGCGCCATCACCAGGGTCTTCGGCGGCGCGGGCTTGACGAAATAGAACGTCACCGCGAACGCCACCGCGATGAGCAGCGTCGCGGGAGCAACGGCGATCCACAGGTCGCGCCGCAACGTGCGCTTGAGCTGCGCCTTCAACGTGTCCGTCTTCATGAAGCCGCGCAGTATAGCGACCACACAGTGCGCGGCCCCGCCGTACACCGCGTCGGTCCAGGCAGGCGAGCACGTCACGACCCGGGGGCACTTGGCGCAACCCCTTGCGCGACACACCCTCCCTCCCAGGCCTTATTGAAGGGGTGTGGCATGGGGTGGCGCGGCGGGTGGGTGATGTCCTTGCTGGTGGTGGGGG
>NZ_RAWC01000427.1:0-1941 GCF_003611685.1 Corallococcus sp. CA049B
GCGCGGCTGGCTGCCGCATAGCCACTTCGCGCCCGCCGCCTCATCTCGAAGACAATGTTGAGATTGAAGTCAACGAGAAGCCCAGCCCCGTGCCAGCAAACCGGGCTTCTTCAACAGCCTGCTAGCAGTTCAGCGAATCACCAGCGCCTTGACGATAGAGGTCAGGGTGGATTCGCGCTCCTTCTTCCCGTCGGGCCGGACAACCTCATTGCCCAGGAACATCCCTGCTTCTCGCGAGAAAGGAAGAGTGAGTCGGAGTTCACCTGCGTTGGTCACAAGGAGAAATGCCTTTCCATCGTCCGACAGGCTGATGCTTGGATCGGTTCGAGAGCTTCGGCGCCATGGGGCATGGGCGATGAAGACGCCGGGGGCCGACTGCTCGAACCTGACACCATGGCTTCCTATCTCACTCAGGGCCATCAGTTCCCTGAAGAGCTTCGCCGCTGCTTCACCGCGGGCTTCAATATTTGGACGTTATTCCTCGGAGAGTTCTTCGAGGAACGACAGCGCCTCCTTGCTCATGTCGGTTGGCACAGGACTCCAATGCCTGCGCTGACGTTGGCAGGCACGAGGACCGTACGACAGGGCCTGCACCGCTCGCCACAAGTGGCTGCGCCTGCCCCTACCGCCTCTTCCTCTCCCGGGCGATGAGGTCCGCCGCTACGGCGTCGGTGTCGCCGGGGCAGACGCGCCCGGGACGCACGTGACCTTCACGTCCTGCGGCGCGGGGACTTGCCGCACACGCCGACCAGTGCAGCGATTTCGCCGAGGGCGCCAACAACGAGGCCAAGAACCGACGTGCGATTTGCAGCCTGCAGGGCGCGCCTTGTGAACTCCCTGTCCCGACGCGCTTCTTCCTTGTCGCGGCGAGCCTCCTCGTTGTCGTGGTGACGCGCGATTCGCTCCTCAACCCGGTCCCGGCCGGCCCGCTCGGTCGCGAGGGACGCCTCAAGGGCGATGAGGTGCTCCTTCGTTTGGTTGATTTGGTTCCGATGCTCGGTCCGCAAATCCGGCTGGGATCGGTACGTCATGTCGATGACGTGCTCGCCGCAGCTGGCTTCCGCGTTGCGGATCTTCGTGTTCTGATTCGACCTTTGGCCTCCAGTCCCGCGATACGCTGCTCTGCTTCTGCAAGCCGCTGCTGGAGTACTTCCAGCGGCAGATGCACGCGAGGCGATGGCGGCGACGACGCGGGAGGGGTGAGCCTTCCCGGGCGGTCTCAAGCGGGGAACACACCGCTTGGGTGCTTGCCGTGGCACCCTGCTCGATGGGAAGCACCGGGGTGCGAGGCCGAGGGAAAGCAGCAAGGCTGATGGGGGAGGACAGACTGGAGATTCGGCGGCGTGTCATCGCTGGCGAGACCTTCGAGCAAGCGGCGGTGGTCATCGGCTGCTCGAAGAAGTCCATTCAGCGGCTACTGGTGAAGACGGGCGGAGTGGCGCCGCGCGCGCCTGCGCTCGCCATGTGCCTGTCGCTGCAGGAGCGAGAGGAAGTCTTGCGCGGCGTACATGCAGGCGAGTCGATGCGCGCCATCGCGCGTCGTTTGGGACGCGCAGCGTCCACCGTCTCGCGCGACGTGGCGACGGGCGGCAGGAGGAAATACCGGGCGTGGCGCGCCGAGGAAGGCGCTGCGCGCAGGGCGCGTCGTCCCAAGCACAGCAAGCTCGCCGCGAGCAGCCCGCTGGGGGACGAAGTGGAGCAGGGCCTGGCCCAGCGCTGGAGCCCTCAGCAGATTGCCGCCAGACTGCGCTCGGACTTTCCCGAACCGCCCCACATGCGCGTGTCTCACGAAACCATTTACCGCTCGCTCTTAGTACTACTTGATCAGATGCGTGACGGTCCTCGAGGAGGAGCGCGAGCGCCGAGTCTGCGGAGGCACAGCGGGCAATGGCCGAGGCGGCGCAGTAGCAGATGCTGAAGCCGCCGACGCACCTGGGGCAG
>NZ_RAWC01000428.1:0-1924 GCF_003611685.1 Corallococcus sp. CA049B
GCGCCGCCCGTCTTGGCCAGCACCTTCGTGATGGCCGCCGTCAGCGACGTCTTGCCGTGGTCCACGTGCCCAATCGTTCCGATGTTCACGTGGGGCAGGCTGCGATCGAACTTTTCCTTGGACATGACACTCCTCGAAAAATGGAGCCCTGAACCAGGATTGAACTGGTGACCTCATCCTTACCAAGGATGCGCTCTGCCAACTGAGCTATCAGGGCTTGGCGATTCACTACAACGGTTGGAGCGGGAAATGGGATTCGAACCCACGACATTCAGCTTGGAAGGCTGACGCTCTACCAACTGAGCTATTCCCGCATTGCCGAGTGGAGAGAGGTGGATTCGAACCACCGTAGGCGTAGAGCCGGCAGATTTACAGTCTGCTCCCTTTGGCCGCTCGGGCATCTCTCCAGATATTCGCTTGTGGTGCTGCGTGCTGCTCTCTACACCATCTTGCTGCGTCCCGGGCCCTTATCCGCGGCCCGTCCTACCTGGCCGGCGGCGGGATTTGAACCCGCGACCTACTGATTACAAATCAGTTGCTCTACCGACTGAGCTACACCGGCATCCATCCAGCAACTGCCCCGCCCTACCTCATCCCGGGCGGACCGTCAACCTCTCGGCAGCGGCTTGAGAGGCGCGACCTTTTAAAAGCCCCCACTCTCCAAGTCAAGGAGATTGATCCGGGGTCGTCAGCGGGAAGGACGGCCCCGCTGACGGGCGACCTCGTATAGCAGAATCGCGGCGGAAACCGACGCATTCAATGAACCGACCTGACCGCCCATGGGAATCCGGAGGCGGAAGTCGCAGTGCTTGAGGACGCCTTCCCTCACGCCCGCCCCCTCGGCCCCCACCACCAACGCCAGGGGCCCGTCCAGGCGGGCGCTCCACAGAGGCTCAGCGCCCTCCACGTCCGCGGCCGCGACCCAGAGGCCCGCTTCCTTCAGCTGCTCCAAGGCGCGGGAGATGTTGGTGACGCGCGCGATGGGGCAGTACTCGACGGCGCCCGCGGAGGCCTTGGCCACCGTGCCCGTCACCTGCACGGCCCGGTCCTTGGCCAGGACGACGCCGTGGGCCCCGAGCGCGTGGGCCGAGCGGATGATGGCGCCCAGGTTGTGCGGATCCTGGATGCCGTCGAGCACGACGACGAGCGCGGGCTGCTTCCTGGCCTTCGCCGCGTCCAGCACGTCCTCCAGTTCGACGTACTGGAAGCCGCGCAGCTCGGCGACGACGCCCTGGTGCACGCCGCCCTCGGCCATGGACGTCAGCCGCTCGCGGCCGACCTTCTCCACCCGGACGCCCGCGTCACGCGCGCGGCTGAGCAGCTCGCCCGCGGCCTTGGCGCCGACCTGCCCGTCGACGATGAAGAGGCGCTCCACCGCGTCGGGATGGGCCCGCAGGGCCTCCAGCACGGGGTTGACGCCATGGACGTAGCGCGGGGCTTCGTGGCCGCCGCGTTCACCACTGGAAGGCTTGGGGGAGCGCTCGCGCATGGGGGCTACTGGACCTCCACGGGCAGCGAGAAGGTCTTCTTCTGACGGGCGCAGATCTTCTCCGTGCAGATGAAGAAGGTCAGCGTCGCGTCCAGCGTGCCCTTGCCGGCGGACACCGCGGTGAAGGGGACCTCGAAGCGCGGATCCACGAACTGCTGGCCGTCCGCCTTCTTCGCCACCGACTGCTCGCGGGTCAGCGTCTTCTGGGCGGGCGTCAGCTGCTTGCCCGTCAGCTCCAGCTTCAGCGGGGCCTCGTCGGAGACGTGGGCGCCGGGCTTCGACTTGATGGCGAGCACGAACGTGCCCTGCCCTCCGGCCTTCACCTGCGTCGACGTCCCCTCGGTGGTGACTTCGTAGAGGGTGGCGGGGTCCACGTCCTGGGCCAGCACCGGCGCGCCGACGAGCGTCAGCAGCAGGGGGGCCAGGGTCGGGAGG
>NZ_RAWC01000429.1:0-1812 GCF_003611685.1 Corallococcus sp. CA049B
CCTGAACAGCGCGACGCACCGCGCCGTCTCCTCGGAAGCACCGGGTGGGAGGGCCTCTTCGACGGGGAGTCCTGGTCCGTGCCGGAAGCCGGGACTAGCTTGCCCGCGCTTTCCCCCACAACCCCGAGGTCCCCCGATGACGTTGAAGACCCGACTGCTGGTCGTCTCCACGGCTGGCCTGTTCGCCGCCGCGCCCGCCGTGGCCAAGCCGCTGGATGGCGCCAGCACCGACGTGATGATCCAGGGCTTCCACTGGAACTCCGCCAGCGCGGGCGGGTGGTGGAACACGGTGAAGAACAACGCGGCCGCGGTGAAGGCCGCGGGCTTCACGATGATCTGGCTGCCGCCGCCGTCCGACGCGGCGTCCACGCAGGGCTACCTGCCCCGGCAGCTCAACGTGCTCAACTCCAGCTACGGCACGGAAGCGGAGCTCACCCAGGCGCTGGCCGCGCTCAACGCGCAGGGCGTGAAGCCCATCGCGGACATCGTGGTGAACCACCGCGTGGGCACCGCCAACTGGGCGGACTTCACCAACCCCACCTGGAGCGGCTGCAGCGCGGTGGCCGCGGGGGACGAGTGGCCCAGCGCCTGCGGCAACGCGGACAGCGGCGAGGGCTACGCTGCGGCGCGCGACCTGGACCACTCGCAGACGAACGTGCGCGCGGACCTGAAGACGTGGATGGGCACCCGCCTGAAGGGCGTGGGCTTCGCGGGCTGGCGGTTCGACTTCGTGAAGGGCTTCGCGGGCAGCTACGTGAAGGAGTACGTCACCGCGACGGACCCGTGGTTCTGCGTGGGCGAGTTCTGGCCCACGAACTACTTCGACGCGAACAACCCCAACAACTGGAAGCAGCAGATCACCAACTGGGTGGACGCGACCACGGGAAGCTGCGCCGCGTTCGACTTCGCCACCAAGGGCCTGCTCAACGACGCGCTCACCAACAACAACTACACGCGCCTGAAGGCGTCCGACGGCAAGCCCGCGGGCGGCATCGGCTGGTGGGCCAGCCGCCACGTCACCTTCGTGGACAACCACGACACCGGCCCCAGCGAGACGTGCGGCAACGGGCAGAACCACTGGCCGGTGCCGTGCGCCAAGGTGATGGCGGGCTACGCCTACGTGCTCACCCACCCGGGCATCCCCACCGTCTACTGGGCGCACTACTTCAACTGGGGCCTGGGCAGCTCCATCAAGACGCTGATGGACATCCGCAAGAGCGCGGGCCTCACGTCCGAGTCCACCGTCAGCATCCAGCGCGCGGAGAGCGGCCTGTACGCGGCCATCATCGGCGGCAAGGTGGCGGTGAAGCTGGGCACTGGCTCCTGGTCCCCCGGCACCGGCTGGACGCAGGCGGCCTCCGGCACGGACTACACCGTGTGGACCACCGGCACCACGCCGCCCCCCACCGGCACCACCGCCAACGTGGAGTTCGTGTGCAACAACGGCACGACCGTGATGGGCCAGAACGTCTACGTCACCGGCAGCGTCGCGGAGCTCGACACCTGGAGCCCCACCACCACCAAGATTCTCAGCCCCACCGCGTACCCCACCTGGCGCGGCACCTACGCGCTGCCCGCGAACACCGCCGTGCAGTGGAAGTGCCTCAAGCGCGACGGCAGCGGCAACGTCGTGTGGCAGGGCGGTAGCAACAACACCGTCACCACCCCGGCCGCTGGCGGCAGCATCACCGCCACCGCCAGCTTCTAAGACAGCGAGACAGGCGCCCCTGTTGCATGTCTTGCCAGGGGCGCCTGTGTTTCATCTGTTGCTTGAGTTCCAGACTTCAAGCTGTCACAGGGGCCGCCTCACTC
>NZ_RAWC01000042.1:0-53112 GCF_003611685.1 Corallococcus sp. CA049B
TCCTGGGGCTGGGCGGCGTGCTCCGGCAGGAATATCAGCAGCACCAGCGCGGGGATGGCCGCCGCGGCGGTGAAGGCGAAGAACGTGGGCCAGCCCATCCACGTGGCCAGGAAGCCGGACACGGAGCCGATGAGCCGGTTGGCGATGGTGCCCAGCGCGGACAAGAGCGCGTACTGCGTGGCGCTGAAGCTCTTGTGGCACAGCGACATGATGAAGGCCGCGAACGCCGTCACGCCCAGGCCCGTGCACACGTTGTCCACCGCGATGGCGCCCGCGAGCATCAGGTCGTTCTTGCCCACCAGCGCCAGCGCCATGAAGGCCAGGTTGGTGAGGCCCTGCGCGGCGCCGAAGATGAACAGCGCGCGGCGCATGCTGAGCTTCACCATCAGCACGCCGCCCAGCAGGCCGCCGCTGATGGTGGCCACCATGCCCAGCGTCTTGCTGAGCGTGCCAATCTCCGTGTTGGAGAACCCCAGCTCGATGTAGAAGGGCGTCACCATGCTGGCGGCGATGCCATCCCCCAGCTTGTAGAGCACCAGGAACGCCAGCACCCCCAGCGCGTACTTGCGGCGGAAGTAGTCCACGAAGGGCCGCACGACGGCATCCGCCAGGTTGCGCGGAGGCCGCACGCTCTGGGGCTCCGGGGCCAGCAGCGTGGCCACCACGCCCACGCCCATGAGCAGGCCCATCACGTAGTACGTCTGGGACCAGCCCAGGTGATCCGACAGGATGAACGCGAGCCCGCCCGCCACGAGCATGCCCAGCCGGTAGCCGGTGACGTACATCGAGTTGCCCAGCCCGCGCTCCTCCATGGGGAGGATGTCCGTGCGCCACGCGTCCGCGACGATGTCCTGGCTGGCGGACAGGAACGTCACCACCACCGCCATGAACGCCATGGCCAGCGGGGCGTCCTTCGGGTTCACCAGGCCCATGGCGGCGATGGCGCCCATGAGCAGCACCTGCGTGAGCAGCATCCAGCCGCGCCGCCGGCCCAGGAAGGGCAGGGTGTAGCGGTCCATCAGCGGCGCCCACAGCACCTTGAAGGTGTAGGGCAGCGCCACCAGGCTGAAGATGCCAATCGTCTTGAGATTGACCCCCTCGTTCTTCATCCACGCGGACAGCGTGACGCCGGTCAGCCACAGGGGGAGGCCGGACGCGAAGCCGACGGCGATCAGGAGCCAGATGCGCCGGCTCTTCAAGACGGTGAGAAGCGAGGAGTTGGGCATGGGGGCGCGGGGAAACCGCCGCCAGCATAGAGAATCCACCCCGCGCGTCACCTTCCAACGGCCAGGGACTGTCCGCCCGGCTGCTGTCCGGCCCGAAGCCCGGGCGGCCTCTTCAGGGCTTCGGGTCCAGCGCGGACACGTCCGGACAGGTGCGGCGGTCGCCCTCGGTGGGGGTGATGAAGTCCCAGTTGCGCTGCATGAACGTGATGCGCGTCCGGGCGTCCCAGCACTCCGTGTACTGCGCGCCCTTCGCGTCCCCGTCCAGGATGTTGAGCACCAGCACGCCCCGGCCATCCGGCGTCCAGCGCGCCAGGATGTCCAGCGTCTCCAGGAGCCCGCCGGGAATCAGGTCCGTGCTCGGCAACCGGAACGCCATCTCCCCCAGGCCCTCGGGCGTCTGACGCGACGCATAGCGGGTGTTGGGTGTGGCGGCGCCCGCGCCGGTGAAGAGCAGCTCCACGCGCGTGGGCAGCGCCTTCGTCTGGTAGTCGATGTCCAGCCGGTCCACGGTGCTCGCGTCCCCCGTGTCCATGCCGTGCGCGCGGGCCGCCTCGAGGTCCAGCGCGAGCGTGCCGGTCCCCTTGCGGATGCCGCCGTCCGCCTTGAAGGTGCCGGGCAGGTAGGTCCACCACGCGTCCTCGCCGCCGCCCCGGGGGCGGAACTGGAGGAGGTACGCGAAGGAGGCGTCCTGGCGCTCCATCACGAAGCGCAGCTCGTGGCCCGGGTGGTCGTCGGAGGGGAAGGGGCCCCAGATGCGCCGGTCGGTTTCGCGCGTGGTGGGAGGGGCGTCGCGGAACAGCTCCAGCAGGGCGAGCAGGCCGTCCACGCTGGTGTTGAACCGCGTGCCCTCCTGGTAGGCCTGGAGGGCGAGCTCCGACGTGCCGCCCAGCACCAGCGACGCGCTCAGCCGCTGATTGCGCGTGCCCAGGCCCTGTCCGGCGCGGGCGGTGTCCGGCAGCTTCGCGGCCAGGTCCTCGCGCTGGGGCAGGGCGTTCTGGAACTCCAGGTCGTCGTTGGAGAAGTCGCCGCCGCACGCGACCGCGAGGAGGCAGCAGAGGGCCAGGGAAAAGGTTCGCATCACGTGCTCCCTCATGGCTCGTACGTGAGGAGCGCGGCCAGCTCCCAGAACCCCAGGGAGCGCTGCGCGTCGACGGTGTATTGGAGGTACTGCAGGCGGCTGCGCGCGGTGAGGTTCAACTTCCGCGTGAGCTGGAAGCGCGCGCCCGTCGCCATGCCCGGTGACACCATGGCGAAGCGTTGATCCGGGAACGCCGCGTCATCGAACTTGCGGCCCATGATGAGGTACGCGACGCGCACGCCCACGAAGGGGGCGACGCGGCCCACGGGCCACTCGGCGGTGAGGCTGGTGCCCACGTTCACCACGGAGTAGCGGTACGCCGGGCCCGCCAGCGTGGGCAGTGACAGCACGCCGTTCGTGCCGCCCACCGCCGCGTCGAAGCCCCAGACCCAGTCGCGGCGGAAGTAGTCGTGCAGCTCGGCCTCCGCGCCGAAGAGGGGCACGGAGAGGAAGAGGGTCTGGCGCGTCTGGGCGTCGAAGAAGGACTGGAAGCCGCCGGTGAGGCCGAAGGTCCACCACGCGCCCTTGTCCCGCATGGCGCCCTTCACGGGGTCGTCGGAGAAGGGCGCGTCCTTGAAGCGCGGCTCCTGCAGGAGGGTCGTGCGTCCGCGAGCGACCTCCACCTCTCCGATGCGCAGCCGGTCGCTGAGCCGGCGCTTCACGCGGTAGGTGCCGGGGGCCAGGGCCACGCGGCGCTCGGTGCCCGCGGCCTTGTCCAGCTCCGCGACCACGAGTCCGCCTGGATCCACGAAGTAGTAGGAGCCCGCGGGGGCGTTGCCGGGGACGACCAGGCCTTCGGCGCTCGCGCGCAGGTCGGTGAGGACCAGGTCGCCGTTGCCCGCCAGGTCGTAGCTGAACGTGGGGTGCTGCGGGCCCGCGCTGCTGTCGGCCGTGTCCGCGACCGTGCGGGCGTAGGCGTGCGAATACGCCTCGAAGAGCGTCACGCGTCCGTCGCCGCTGCGGTCCGCGTCTCCCAGCAGGCCGCTGGCCAGGTGATGGGAGAAGTAGCTGCCGCCCAGCGCGTCCGACTCCTGCGAGTCCTCGTCCGCGGCGCTGGAGGTGAGGATGACGACGCCCCGGGCATCGCGTGCCGCGCCGGACTCCACGTCGAAGGCCGGGGCCTTGCGAGCGCCCTTGGTGCGGGTGAGCGCGCCGGAGCGGCAGGAGTCGAGGATGGCGATGCGGATGTCCACGGGCGCGTCCGCCAGCCGGCGCTTGAGCGCGTCGAAGGCGAGCCGCGAATCACCCAGCCGCAGCGCGCCGTCCTTCGCGTGGCCGGAGTAGTAGACGAACAGCGCGGTGCGCTCGCCGCGAGCCTGGGCCGCGCGGGCCCGTTGCTCCAGCTCCGACAGCGCGCCGAGGAAGTCCTTCGCGTCGTCATCCAGGAGGAGCTTCGCGTCGGCCGGAGACACCCCGCCCAGCCGCGTGAGCAGGTCGTGCATCTTGCGCGCATCGTCGCGCGCGTAGCTCAAGGGCCGCGTGTCCGCGCCGCCCGTGTCATTGCCCGCGATGAGCGCGAAGCGGTGCAGCGTGTCCGCCTGCGCGGCGCTGGAGAGCAGCACCAGCGCGGGAACCGACGCCCGCATCGCCGAGCCCAGGGCCCGTGCCCAGGCCGCCACGGGAGCGAGCACCTGTCTCACGGGGCCGTCGCTCATGGCTTCTGCAAAATCCACTGCGTCTGCGCACCCGCCACGCCCAGCGGGGCCATGCGCGTGACGTCCCGGCCCGCCGCGACGAAGGCCTTCCGGGCCGCGTCACTCAGCGCGTCCATGGACACGGGCGCGTCCGTCAGCACCAGCACCACGCGCTCCGCACCCGCGCCGGTGAACTCCACGCTCTCCGGCAACCAGTGTTGCCCCGCGCCGGGTTCCACCGCGAGGCTGTCCCCGGACTCCGGATACAGCGGCGTCACCTCGCCCTGCGCATCCACCGACAGCGCCGCCACGTAGCGGTACGCGTCCGCCGTGTAGCCCAGCCGCACGCGCTCACCGGGTTGCAGCGCCTCCGGCGCCTCCGTGCTCGCCACCCGCTGCGGCTCCACGCCTCCACCGATTCGCAGCTCCGCGCCCGCGCCCCCCTTGATGCGGTTGCCCGTGACGGGCGGTTGGATGGGAGCCGTCCTCCCGCCGGTCTCCAGCAGCGGACGCGCCAGCACCAACACCAGCACGGACGCCGCCACCGCCATCAGCGGCCGGACCCACTGCGCGCGCGTCGCCTGATCTTTCGAAGCCTGCCTCGCGCGGGCCCGCTCCACGCCGGCCTCGAAACGCTCGAAGGGCACCTCCGCCTCGAACGCGGCCTGCGCGTCCGCGAAGGACCGGAGCGCCGCGCCACACGCCTCGCACGCCTCCGCATGCGCCTGGACGCGCTGGGCTTCCTGGGCGGGCAGCTCGCCAGCGTGCAGGCGGCGCAATGTCCAGCTCGACTCGTGCGCGCTCATCGGACGCTCAGCTCCTCTCCACCCAGCTCCGCGAAGTGTTCCAGCCGCTTGCGCACCGTGGGCACCGAACGCCCCAGCACCGCAGCCACCTCTTCCAGCGTCATCCCGTCCACGTGGTAGTGGATCGCCGCCGCCTGCGTCTCCGCGTCCACCCGGGCCAGCAGCTTGCGCACCAGGTCGCGCGTCTCCATCGCCTCCGCGCCGCCATGGCCCTCCGAACGGGCCGCCTCGTCCCTCGCGAACCACTTCCGCCACGCGGCCCCTTCCGAGCGCAGCTGGTTGAGGCAGTGGTGCGTGGCGATCTTCATCAGCCACGTCAGCGGAGACGCCTCCGCCCGGAACGACTCCCCGTGCACGAGCGCGCGGGCGAAGACGTCATGCATCGCGTCCTCCGCCCGGCTCGCGTCCTTCAGCAGGTAGCGGCAGCGCTCACGCACGCTGCCGCCATACTTCACATACAGCTCGCGCAGGACGGCCCGCCGGTCCTCGTTGGGACGGGGAGGCACCACCTTCAGGGCCAGCGGGGTCGGTCCGGTCACGCGCGGCGCAAGCCTACCGCGACCCGGCTCACAGCGACGAGTACACCGCCGCCGTGAAGCCGCCGCAGGCCGCCTCCGCCTCGCCGTAGCCCACGCGCGGGTCCAGGCTGACGCGGAAGTAGGTGCTGAGGAAGTTCGTGTCCCAGCACTCGTTCAGCGTGGCCTCGCCCACCAGGTCGCCCCCCGTCACCTTGATGTCCGAGCGGCCCGCCCCCGCCGCCGTCCAGCGGCTCTTGATGGACAGCTTCTCCAGCTTCGCGCGCAGCGGGTCGCCGTGGTCGATGTCCTCTTGCGTCGCGAACTCGAACTCGCCGCCCGCCGTCGCGGACGCCTTGTAGTGGTACGTCCCGTCCACGCGCTTGTTGGGGTCCTTCTCGTCACGCACCTGGTGGAAGTCCGCGTCCACCGTGGCCTCCGCGGAGGCGCTCGGGCGCGAGTAGCGGATCTCCACCGTGCCCACGTTGTCGTCGGCATCCGGCAGGGTGTGCGCCGCGTCCCAGTCGATGAACAGCTCGCCGGAGCCGTAGCCCTTCACGCGCTCGCCGTCCGCGTCCACCGCCACCTGCTGCGTGCCGGACAGCACCGCGCGGAAGGCGCTGTCCTCCTCGCCCTTCGCCTTGCCCTCCAGCACCCAGGAGAACGACGCCTCCCCCGACTTCGTCACCGTCAGCCGCCACGTGGTGGGGCTCAGTGCGTCCGTGCTCGGGCCCCACACCGCCTTGTTCTCCTCCAGCGTCGTCGGCGGATACTTGGAGATCTGCTCGACGAGGTTGAGCACCCACAGCGTGCCGCCGTTCACCGCCACCGTGGCGTTCACCGTCGCCTGGTAGTACTCCGCCTTCTGCCCCTGGCCGTACTGCGCGGAGGGGCCAGCCGCCGTCAGGCCCTGGCCGTTCGCCTTCGGCGCCTTCACCTGCGTCAGCTCCTTGGAGGGCAGGCCCTCACGGAACGTGTCCGCGTCATTGCTCTGGGCGTCGTTGCAGCCCACGAACAGCAGGGAGGCACACAGCAAGCTCTTGCGCAGCATGGTCGAGCGTCCTTTCAGGGCCCGTCTCGTGCGGGCCGTGCGGCAGTGAATTCGCCCCTATGGACACAGGCCGGGCGCAAAATAGAAAAAGCGCTCGCTAGGAGTGGAAAAGCACAGTGAAACCAGGCGCTTGGCGTCTGGCTGCCTGCTCTCCGGGCGCCCGCGGACGCCTGCCCGACGGCTGAAATGGGCCATCCCTACCTTTCGCCCATGGAAAAACGACACCCGAACCATCCCGGGGAGATGGGTACGGACGCCACGCTGGCCGAGCGGGAGCGTGCGCCGGACGAGATCAACGCCCGCGCCAGAGCCGTCGGTCTGCTGCATGAGGCCGGGGTGCCGTTCGTCGTGGGGGGGGCGTATGCCTACGCCACCTATACCGGCATCTACCGCGACACCAAGGACCTGGACCTGTTCCCGCGCAAGCAGGACGCCATCCGCGCCCTGGACGTGCTGGAGAAGGATGGCTGGCGCACGGAACGGCCCGACGAGGTCTGGCTCTACAAGGCGTACAAGGGCGACTACTTCGTCGACTTCATCTTCTCCTCCGGCAACGGCGTGGCGACGGTGGATGACGAGTGGTTCACCAACGCCAGGAAGGCCACCATCTTCGGCTACGAGTGCCTCATCGCGCCGGCCGAGGAGATGATCTGGTCCAAGGCCTTCGTCACCGAGCGCGAGCGCTATGACGGCGCGGACATCCACCACCTCATCCTCAAGGCGGGGCGGGAGATGGACTGGGACCGCATCCTCCGGCGCTTCGACCGCTACTGGGAGGTGCTGCTCAGCCACCTGATGATGTTCCGCTTCGCGTATCCCAGCGAGCGCGACATCGTGCCCAACTACGTGATGACGGAGCTGATGAGCCGCACGCTCCAGACGGTGCGCGACGGCAGCTGGGACGAGAAGCTGTGCCGGGGCAACCTGGTGTCCAAGGTGAACTATCACGTGGACATCCACCACTGGGGCTTTGGGGACGGCAGGGCGTGGGACGAACAGGACAGACCCGAGGGGGAAACCCGTGGCGCGAGAGCCGAACTCGAAGATTCGACTGGCAGCGGTCGGTGACCTGCACTGCCGGGAGGACCAGCACGGGCGCTTCCGTCAGCTCGTCAAACAGGTGAATGCCTCGGCGGACCTGCTGCTCCTGTGCGGGGACTTGACGGACCGCGGGATGATTGAAGAGGGCAAGGTCCTGGCCGAGGAACTCTCGGCCTTGCGCGTCCCATGCGCCGCGGTGCTGGGCAATCACGACTACGAGCACGGGCAGGTGAAGGACATCTGCACGGAGCTCTCCAAGGTCGGCGTGCACATCCTCGACGGGGACCACTTCATCTTCGAGAAGACGCTGGGCGTCGCGGGGGTGAAGGGCTTCGGGGGCGGCTTCGGCAACGCGACGCTGCAGGCGTTCGGCGAAGGCCAGACGAAGTCCTTCGTGCAGGAGGCCGTCACCGAGTCGCTCAAGCTGGAGGCCGCGCTCAGCCACCTGGACACGCCCAAGAAGGTCGTGATCATGCACTACGCCCCCATCCCGGACACGCTGGAGGGGGAGAACATCGAGATCCGCCCCTTCCTGGGGACGAGCCGTCTGTCGATGCCCATCGACCACTACGGCGCGGCCTACGTCTTCCACGGTCACGCGCACCACGGCGCGCTCGAGGGCAAGACGAAGAGCGGCATCCCGGTGTTCAATGTCGCCATGCCGCTGCTCACCAAGTTCACGCCCGAGCAGCGCTTCGCCTTGATGGAGGTGTAGCGCTGCCTCAGGGCGCGGGAGCCCCGCCGTCCGAAGCTTCGGGCGGCGCCTCCTGGAGGTCCGCGGTGCGCGTGGGCAGGTCCGCCACCGCGCCCATGGACACCTCCACCAGGTCCGGCCCGGAGCCCCGTGCGTAGAGCCGGTCCTCCGTGTCCGGCACGGCGTCGCCCAGCCACAGCCGCGCCAGCTCGCGCCCGTCCGCGTCGCGCAGCACGACGCTCCGGGACGTGTCGCTGATGCCGTAGCGCTCCCAGCGCTTCACCTTCGCTTCGCCGAACGCGGCGGCCTTCAGCGCCTCCAGCCGGCCCAGCAGCTTCACCACGCGGAAGTGCAGGGCGCGTCCACCGCCGGGACCTTCCACCTGCCATGCGTCGCCGTTGCCCGCGCCGCGCGTCACCACCACGGGGGGGGCCTTGCCTCCGGGGCGGAACTCCATGCGCCGCACGTCGTCGCGCGGGAAGGACAGCACGCGCCGGTCCTTCAACTCCTGCGCGCCCACGTCCAGCGTCGTCAGCGCGCGGGCCTCCACCTCCGCCAGCGTGGACCGCGAACCCTGTTCGCGAAGGGCATGGACGACGGTCGCTCCGTCGCGAGTCACCTGCGCCAGCCTGACGCGAATGGGCTCACCGGAAGCCGGCACGAAGCGGGCGTCCACGGTGGGCGTGTCCAGGCCCAGGGCCTTCCGCGTGGCGGCGGTGTCCTGCGGGAAGGATAAGGCCTGATGGCCCTCGAAGGCCTTGAGCAGGTCGGTCAGCCGGCTCGTGTTCGCGCGGGTGGGCTCCGGCTTCTCCATCCGCCACGACTTGCCGTCCGCCTCACGCGTCAGCACGTACGCGTGGTCCTTCGCCTTGACTTCGATGGACTGGAGCGACGCGAGGTCCAGCGGCCCCAGGAACTCCTTGGCGCGCAGCTCGAAGGGGCCCTTGTCCAGCGAGTACCGCACGGCACCGTCGGCCGCGTACACGGTCGCGTCGCCTTCACGGCGCACGTAGACGGAGCCATCGAACGGGTTCTCATCTCCACCGGCCAGCGTCACGGTGCGCTGGCGGGATGGATTTTCCGCGCCTTCACCGTTGGCATCCGGCAGGAAGGCCCGCGCCGTCACGGTGAACTTCGGGGACGTGAGCCCGTACTTCTTCAAGTCCGCGTCCGTCGGCGCGGCGTTCACGGTGGCCTTGAACTTCGCCGAGGTGAGCTGCTGCACCAGGGCCTCCACCGCGTACGGATCCGCCTTCGCCTCCACGGGCGAGACGATCCGCCAGCCCTCCGGCGTCCGCTCCAGCTCCGTGGTGGCGCCGCGAGCCTTCACCGTCAGGTGCGTGAAGACGGGCGCCGGATCCGGAGCCGCGCCACGGCCTGGCTCGGCGCTTTCCGTCGCGAAGAGCTTCGGCGGAGCAGGGGGCTTCTCCGCGTCGCGCGAACATCCCACGGCCAGAAGCCCCAACATCACGATGGTGGCAGTCCTCACCGGTTCCTCCGCGACAGCCAGACCGCGAGTCCCACGCCCAGCAGCGACAGGGGCAGCAGGTCGGTGGACACGAAGCGCAGGGTCCGCAGCTGGTCCTCGCCAAGCTCCAGGGTGGACGTCTCACGGTCGGGAGGGCGCAG
Organism: Corallococcus sp. CA049B; assembly: GCF_003611685.1. Lineage (NCBI taxonomy): Bacteria > Pseudomonadati > Myxococcota > Myxococcia > Myxococcales > Myxococcaceae > Corallococcus > Corallococcus sp. CA049B. The sequence goes on from NZ_RAWC01000042.1 coordinate 9,675, forward strand.
GGTGATCTTCTCCGCCTGATGGGACGTCCAGCCCAGGGCGTTCATCACCAGGTTGCGGTTGGCCTCGTAGCCCCAGTTCGGATCCAGCAGCAGCTCCGAATCCCCCACGGCCACCAGCCGGGCCTCGTCGGAGCGCTTGTGCTCCGCCGCGCGCGTGTCCCGGGACGCGGCGGCCACCAGCGTGAGCTGGCCCATCTTCTCGCCGCTGGACGGGGTGGTGTCCTCCAGGGGCCGCGACTCCACCCACGCATAGGGGGAGCTCAGCAGCACGGGCTCCACCGTCACGCCGGGCAGCAGGAAGCCCTCTCGGACGAGCGTGAAGCTGCGCGGCGTGGGCAGCTGGATGTTGAAGCCGCGCTCCTGCAGCGGGCGCGTGATGGCGTGCTTGCCGTAGAAGTTCGACACCAGGACGAACGGGTTGCCCGAGTTGAACTGCGGATCCGCCGCCACGCCGTCGTCCACCTGCACGCCGTAGTCCGCGAGGAACAGGCCCAGCCCGTCGTCCGTGTTCGCGTCGGTGAAGTACAGCAGCCGGCCGCCTTCGCCCAGGTAGGTGCGCAGCGCCGCCACCTCCGGCGCCGTGTACGCCTGCTTCGCGCCAGCGATGATCAACAGGCCCGCGTCGCGAGGCACCTCCTTCCGGCCCAGGAGGTTGAGCGGCTCGGGGCGGTAGCCCTCGCGCAGCAGCTGGCGCCGCAGCTGCGTCAGCCCTTCACCGGAGACCTCCAGCGACCACTCGCCGTGTCCTTCGAGGACGTACACCTTCTGCGCGCCCGCCGCGCTCAGCTGGAGCAGGGCGTTGGTCAGCTCCTGCTCGGCGGGGGCGGGCAGGGTGGTGTGGGGCGCGGCGTCGCCCTCGCCGCGGGAGACGATAACCAGCGTCTGCCCGTCCTTGAGCTGGTACTTCGCGGCCAGGGACGGCTCGCGGCGCGGATCCACGAAGGCGTAGTCGAAGGCCTCCGGTGCCGCCTCGCGGTAGCGCCGGAACAGCTCCTCCAGCTCGCCATAGGACGGGTGCGTGGGCGGGATGAGCGCCAGCGCGTGGGCCTTCTCCTTCAACCCCGCCAGCGTCTGCACCGTCTGCGGCGCGAGCGAGAAGATGCGCTCCTGCGTCAAATCCCACCGCTTGTTCTCGCGGAAGGCGAGCACGTTGAGCGCCACCAGCACGCCCAGCACCGCCAGCGTGGTGAGCACGGAGGACGCGAGGAACCGCCCCGTGCGGCGGGTGCCCGCGCGCCCCAGTTCCTGGCGGTGCATGACGACAAAGGCCGCGAGCATCGCCGCGCCCAGCACCGCCTTGCCCGCGGCGAGCGCCACGCTGCCGGAGGTGAGGAACAACGTGAAGGGGCTGGACGCGAGCAGCAGCAGGCCAAAGGGCCCCAGCATCCGGGTGACGTGGGTCGCTCTCATGCTCATGTGTAGCGCTGCGCTTCCACCGCGCGGTGGGTGAGCAGCAGCGAGAACAGGATGACGGACGCGAAGAACACCAGCGCCTGCACCTCCAGGACGCCCTGGATCATCCCCTGCAACTGCGTATCGAAGGACAGGTAGTTCAGGAACGAGCGCAGCGGCTCCGCGGTGGACTGGGCCACGCCGCGCAGGAGCATCCACGGCAAGAGCACGGTGAAGGTGAGGAACGCCGCCAGCATCTGGCTCTCCGTCAACGCGGAGATGAACAGCCCCACCGCCATGCACGTCGCGCCCCACAGGAGCACCGCGCCGTAGCCCAGCAGCACCGTGGGCCACTCCAGCGCGGAGCCGGACGGGCCCGTGCCCACCACCGACAGCAGCACCGGGAACACCAGCGTCAGCCCCAGCGTGACGAAGATGAGGCCCAGGCCGCCCAGGTACTTGCCCAGCACGATGTCCACCGGTCGCACCGGCGTCGTGAGCAGCAGCGCGAACGTCTTCTGGCGCTTCTCCTCCGCGAACAACCGCATGGACAGGAAGGGCGCGACGAAGAGCGTGAGGATCAACACCACGCCCCACAGCTGCACCACCACGCCGTCCGTGAGGTTGCGGTAGACGATGGAGTCCGGCGGCAGCTTGCTCCAGCCGTTCTCGCGCGCCAGGGCCTGCACCTGCTGGAACTGCTCCAGCAGGCTGACGAAGAAGAACGACGAGAGCGCCGCCATCGCCGTGAACACGGCGTAGGCCCACGGGGTGGTGAAGGCGACGGCCAGCTCCTTGCGGGCAATGGCCAGGGCGGTGCGCATGCGCGGAGGGTTCCTGTTCAGGCGGCGGTCAGCTTGATGAAGACTTCTTCCAAAGACGCGTGCTCGGCCTGTCCGTGGGCCTTCGCCAGCTGGTCGATGGCGTCATGGGCCACCACGCGGCCCTGGTGGAGGATGAGCACCCTCTCGCACGTCACCGTGACCTCCGGGAGGATGTGCGTGGACAACAGCACCGTGTGCTTCCCGGAGAGGCTCCGGATCAACGCGCGCAGGTCCGCGCGCTGCGCGGGGTCCAGGCCTTCGGTGGGCTCGTCCAGGATGAGCACCGGCGGCGAACCGATGAGCGCCTGCGCGATGCCCACGCGCTGCTGGTAGCCCTTGGACAGGTTCTGGAGCACGCGGCCCATCACGTCGCTCACGCCGGTGAGCCCCGCCACCCGCTCCACCTCCGCCTTCACCGCGCGGCCGGGCACCTGCTTGAGCGCCGCGACGAACGCCAGGTAGCCGTGCACCGTCAGCTCCGGATACAGCGGCGGCGTCTCCGGCAGGTAGCCGATGCGCCGTTTGACCTCCATGGGGTGCGTGGACACGTCGAAGCCCGCCACCCTCGCGCTGCCCTCGGAGGGGGGCAGGAAGCCGGTGAGGATCTTCATCGTGGTGGACTTGCCCGCCCCGTTGGGGCCGAGGAAGCCCAAGAGCTCGCCCTCACCGACCGTGAAGGACAGGTCCTGGATGGCCACGCGATCGCGGTAGCGCCGGGTGAGGTTGCGCACCTCGATGATGGGCTTCTCGGTGATTGGCATGCGCGGGGGCGAACTCTACACTGCCCCGGAAGCGAGGCGTGGATGCCAATCGTGGTGCAGAAGTACGGCGGCTCATCGGTCGCTGACGCGGAGAAGCTCGGCAAGGTCGCGCGGCGCGTGAAGCAGAGGCGGGACGCGGGCTATCAGGTCGTCGTCGTCGTGAGCGCCATGGGCGACACCACGGATGACCTGCTGTCGCTGGCCAAGAGCGTGTCCCAGGACCCGCCCCGGCGAGAGCTGGACATGCTCCTCACCTGCGGCGAGCGCATCTCCATGGCGCTCCTGTCCATGGCGCTCCAGGAGCAGGGCGTCCCCGCCATCAGCTTCACCGGCAGCCAGAGCGGCATCATCACCAACGACGCCCACGCCCAGGCGCGCATCGTGGAGGTGCGGCCCTACCGCATCCAGGATGAGCTGGCGCACGGCAAGGTCGTCATCGTCGCGGGCTACCAGGGCGTCTCCTACAAGAAGGAGGTGACGACGCTGGGGCGCGGCGGCTCCGATACGACAGCGGTCGCGCTGGCGGCGGCGCTGGACGCGGAGGCCTGCGAAATCTACTCGGACGTGGACGGCGTCTTCAGCGCGGATCCACGCGTGGTGCCGGACGCGCGCAAGCTGGAGTCGCTGAGCTACGACGAGATGCAGGAGCTGGCGAGCGCCGGCGCCAAGGTGCTCAACGCGCAGGCCGTGGAGTGGGCGAAGGCGCGCGGCATCACCATCCTCGCGCGCACCGCGCACGGTCAGGGCACCGGCACCAGCGTGCAGGAGCTCGCCGTGCCCACCGACAGCCGCGTGAAGGGCGTGACGGCGGACGCGGAGATGGCCGTGCTCGTCGCGCACGCCAGCGTGCCCCTCCAGGAGCTGCTGGAGTTCCTGGACGCGCGCGCCGTCCGAGGCCGCACGCTCGCCCATGACGGACTGCCGGGCGCGCCGGGGCGCACGTACCTGGCGGTGCCGCTCGCGGACATCCACGGTCCGGAGGCGCTCCAGCGCGAGCTGGCCACGCGCTTTGGCACAGGCGTGGACTGGCAGGACGGCTGGGGCACGGTCACTTGTGTGGGCGTGGGCCTCAACGCGGACTGGGTGCCGCTGCGCAAGGCCCTCTCCGCCGCGGAAGCCCTCTCCGCCCGGGTCCATGCGGTGAGCACCTCGCCACTCCAGGTGACCCTCCTGGTGGACAAGACGCATCTGAAGACCCTCACGGCCCGGTTGCACCGCGAACTGCTCGGTAGCTGACACGCGCCTCACCCGCGCAACCCCCGTTGATCCGAGGACTTCGCGGGTCCTCCCTGGGGACGAGCCGACATCCTCCGTCGAACTTTCCTGCTCAATGGGGGCAGGGCGCTTCCCTCTGAGAAGTCGATGCCTACCCTCCTCGCCTGAGCACCTTGGAGGGTGGGGCATGGCACACGGGCGTCGCTGGATGGGACTGGGGGTGGTGCTGGCGCTCCTGGTGACGGGGGCCACGGGGTGCAAGGACTCCGGTCCGGCACCCGGCACGCCTCCCCCTGGCGACCGCCATGATGATCCGCCGCTGAGCAACGATGACGCGGGCGTCATCGGTCCGGACGGCGGCATCGTCGTGCCCGAATATGACGCGGGCATTCCGGACGACGAACCGGACGCGGGCACGCTGCCCGACGGCGGCAGCGCGCTGCCCGAGCGCGACCCGGACGCCGTCCACAAGGAGAACCAGAGGAAGGGCACCAACGGCTGGCGCATCGACAAGAACGCCAACAGCCGTGAGATTGAAGGCTACCCCCTCAAGGCCACCCTGACGCAGGGCGAGTCGCTGCGCGTGGCGGTGTCCCTGTCCGAGGAGCGCAAGTTCAGCTGGTTCGTCTACCGCCTGGGCTACTACGGCGGCGTGGGGGCCCGCGAGATCGCTCGCGGCGGCCCGGTGCAGGGCACGCGGCAGGCGGACTGTCCGGCGGATCCGGCGACGGGCGTCATCGCCTGCTCCTGGTCCCCCACGCTGGAGATCCCCATTGGCGAGGACTGGGTGCGCGGCGTGTACGTGGTGAAGCTCGTGCGCGACGACCGGCCGTCGCGCTACGTGCCCTTCTTCGTGCGGGACGCCAACCCGCGCGCGGAGGTCGCGGTGCTCATGCCCACCGCGAACTGGGCGGCGTACAACACCTGGGGCGGCACCAGCCTCTACGATGATCAGAAGGGCGTGATGAAGGCGCACGGCGTCTCACGCGCCTTCCAGTCCTCCTACGACCGGCCCTACTACCGGGGCCAGGGCACCGGGCACCTGATGCTGGACGACCTGAGCCTGGTGACGTGGCTGGAGTCGCAGGACCTGGACGTGGGCTACTTCACCGACGAGGACATGGACGAAAGCTACGACTTCCTGCGTGGCGCGAAGGTGCTCGTGATGTCCGGCCACGACGAGTACTGGTCCTCCAAGCAGCGCGACCATGCGGACCGCGCGCTGTCGGAAGGGCGGTCCATCATCAACCTGGGCGCGAACAACGCGTACTGGCAGGTGCGGATGGAGCCCTCCGCGGACGGCCGCCCGCGCCGCATCGTCACCTGCTACAAGGGCGCGCCCGAGGATCCGTACAAGGACCAGCGCCGGACGGTGAAGTTCCGCGACCTGCCCGCGCCCCGTCCGGAGAACGCGCTCCTGGGCGTGCAGTTCGCCGCGCGCTGGCACCAGTGGCCCTTCCCGACCGTCATCACCAACCCGGAGCACTGGGTCTTCAACGGCACGGGCTTCAAGGCCGGTGACACGCTGTGGATGGCGAACGGCTACGAGGTGGATCAGCTGGTGTCCAATGGCCGCCAGCCTGCCGGCGTGGAGGTGCTCGCGGAGTCCCCCTCGCTGTCGCTCCAGGGCGGCTTCGGCTTCGCGCACATGGTGGTGCGCAAGCAGGGGGACGCGTACGTCTTCTCCTCGGGCGGCATCGACTTCGTGCACAAGCTGGCCGGCGTGGCGGACCGAGTGGCGGATCCGCGCGCGGGCCGCATCGTGGCCAACGTGCTCTACAAGGCGCTGGGCCGGAAGCTGCCGGGCGACCTGGTGAAGTTCCAGCCCCCGGCGGCGGCTACGCCGATGGGGCCGTTCGCCGCGTCCGTGACGACGGTGGCGGGGCAGCCCGGCAAGCGCTGCCACGCGGGGGCCAAGGTGGCGCCGGATGAGCTGGGCGCGCCGCTCGCAGTCGCCGTGCTGCCGGATGGCGGCTGGGCGGTGGCGGACTCGCTGGGCAACACGGTGAAGCGCGTGTCCCCGGGCGGGAAGATCCGCACGGTGCTCGACAAGCTCGCCGGCCCCATGGGCATCGCCGCGGACGCGCTGGGCAACGTCTACGTGTCCGACACCGAGAACGCGGTCATCCGGCGCATCTCCCCGGAGGGCAAGGCGGAGGTGTTCGCGGGCACCACGTGGGGCTATCAGGATGGCCCCGCGCTGTCGGCGGCCTTCAACCAGCCCGCGGGCCTGTCCTTCACGCCGGACGGCACGGCGCTGCTCGTGGCGGACTTGAACAACAGCGTCATCCGCCGCATCGACATGGTGACGCCCGGCAACCCGGTGACGACGCTCCAGGGCGACTGGCTCTACCGTCCCTCCGCGGTGGTCCAGACGGTGGACGGCACCACCTACGTCGTGGAGAGCGGCATGGCGCGCGTGGTGCGCGTGCGCGACGGCGTCACCACCGTGGTGGCGGGCTCCACGCCCGGCTTCCGCGACGGTGAGCCGAAGGAGGGCCAGCTGCTGCCGTACCTGGGACTGGCGCTGCTGCCGGACGGCTCGCTCGCCATCTCCGACCCTGGCAACTACCGCGTGCGCCGGCTGACCTTCAACGCGTCCGGCGAGCCGGAGAAGCTGACCACGCTCGCGGGCAGTGGCCGCTATGGCGCCGACGACGGCACGGGCCGGGAGGCCCAGCTGGTGCTGCCCGCCGGGCTCGCGGTGGGGCCGGATGGCACCCTCTACGTGGCGGACGCGGGCAACTCGCTGGTGCGCGCCATCCAGCGCTGACTACCGGCCCGGGTTGCGCATGCCACCCATGGGCGGCGGCGCGTCCATCTCCTGCCGCGTGCGCCGCCGGTCCGGGGTGTCGCGCGGCAGCTCCACGAAGGTGCACATCTCACAGAGGCGGCTGTAGATGCGCTCACCCACGCGCTCGCGCAGCAGCTCCGCGTCCTTCATGGCGGAGCGGGCGTCGTCCGTGGTGCGGTAGCCCGAAGGCGCGCTGCTCCGCGCGCCCTTGCGCTCCGGCTCCAGCGAGTAGTTCGTGGCGAAGAGCGTCGTGCGCCCCGCGTTGTAGCGCCGGGCAATGAGCTCATCGAGCGTCTCCATCTCGAAGGGGCTGCCGCGCCCCTTGCCCAGCTCGTCGATGGCGAGGACCTCCACCTCCGACAGGGGCCCGATGATCTCCCCGCCGCTCTTGCCGTCCTGGAAGCCGCGCCGGATGGTCGCGTAGAGGAGGGAGATTTCGACGTAGCGGGACTTCACGCCCAGCTCCAGCACCAGATGCCCGAGCGTCGCGGCGACGAGGTGCGTCTTGCCCGTGCCCACCGGCCCGCTCAGCACGAAGCCCTTGTTCGTCGCGCCCTTCACGTACTGATTGGCGAAGTGCATCGCCACGCCGCGGCCGCGGTCCTGCGACTCGTTGAAGGGCCGGTAGTTGTCGAACGACGCGTGCGCCATGACGCCCGGCATCTGCACGTCGTTGTAGAGCGCCACGCGCGTGCGCCGCAGCGTGCACACGCACGGCTCCAGGACCTCATACGTCCGGGGGCCCACCTTCGCGCTGAAGGTGCCTTCCTTCTGCACCAGCCTGTGCCCGCGTCCACCGCACATCGGGCAGTCCACCGAGCACGGACACACCCGCGCGGTCGCGAGCTCTCCGCGCCGCTCGATGAGGTACGTCCGCCCGCCGCACTGCCCACACGCCTCGCCGTTCGCCTTGGCAGCCATCGCGCCCAGCCATAACACCGTCCCCCCTGGCCGTCAGCCTGCTGAACTTTCGTTCAGGCTCGCGGTGGCGGGACAACCCTTCAGGTTTCCTTCATGTCCAGCCGCCGTCTGACGGCCGCCTGGAGCCGGAAGCGCCGGGACACACGCCGCGCGCGGGCCGTCATCAGCTGTTGTTCACCGGTGCGCGCATCCCGCCACACCGTGCGTCGCTCCGCGAAGGGCAGGGCGCGCAGCAGCACCAGCAGCGCCCAGGCCTCCTGCTGATCCATGGCCGCGGGCTCGCGCGGCACGCACGCGAGCACCGTGTCCAGCAGCCGGTGCACCCGCGGCGCCATCGCGGCCTCGCGCTCCGTCAGCGCCCGCAGCGCCGAGCACAACCGCGCGTGCCGCACCTCTTCCCACGAACGGGCAGGGCGCTTCTTCGAGGAGGCCGGAGGGGCCTCCTCTCCCTGGCCCGCGGACAGGTCGCGGTACTTGCGGATCTCCGTCTCCACCTGACGCCGGCACGCGCGCAGCGAACGCAGCACCGGCTCTCCAGGCCGCGCGTCCCACAGCGCCTTCTCCGCCGAGCGCGAGATGCCACGCGCCACGACCTCGAAGGGCACGCCCTCCCGCGCCCACGCGGTGACGAGCTCCGTGTCCAGCGCGGACAACATCAGGCCCGCGCCGCGCACCGCGAGGAAGTAGTCCTGCACCAGCTCCTCGAAGCTGGCGCTCTCCGGCAGAAGACTCATGATCCGACAACCACTCCAGGCAGGGCGGCCAGACGAACAGCCGCCAGCTTCCCATACCTGTTGCGGCCTGCCGTGCAACCTTCCTGTCGCTGTCTGGAGCGGCGTTGGCGCACAGCGAAATTGAAGTTTTCCCGCTTGCTATCCGACGGAGCTGACGTCCCGTCGTCTGAGTTGACCCGCCTTGCGCAAACCGCGCATAGTACGAGTCCCCTCATGGAAATTCCCGAAGATTCCCGGACACTTGCCAAGCAAGCAGGCATCCGTGGACGCCGGTTCCCCGCTCCTAGGAAGACCATGCGCCGCTCGCTACTCGTTTGCCTCGTTCTCCTGACTTCCATGGCTTCGGCCCAGGAGAAGAAAGCACTGCGCGACGCTGACCTGGGCAAGAAGTCCACCACCACCGTGGACAAGTCCCTCGCAGGCGACATCACTCGCCCGAAGGAAGCCCAGCAGGCCGCTCCCGCGCTTCAATATGATCAGTTCCGCCTGGGCGTGGAAGTGCAGGTCGCTTCCAAGCGCCGCGAACAGATCGAATCGCTGAAGAAGATCATCTCGCTGTCTCCTGATCAGAAGGAGGCCCCCAGCCTGCTGTTCCGCCTGGGCGAGCTCTACTGGGAGGAGTCGAAGTTCTTCTTCTTCGAAGCCAACCGGAAGGACGACGAGCTCATCGTCGCCATGAACCGCAACGACGCCGCGGCCCAGCAGAGGGCCAAGGCGGAGAAGGCGGAGCTGATGGCGAAGGTGAAGGAGAACGGCAAGTACGCCGTCGAGCAGTACACGAAGATCGTCCAGGAGTACCCGAAGTTCGAGCGCACGGACGAGGTGCTCTTCTTCCTCGGCCAGTACCTGATGGAGGACGGCCAGGACAAGAAGGCGCTCGTCGCGTTCAAGCGCCTGATTGAGAAGTACCCGCAGTCCAAGTACATCCCGGACGCGTACTTCGCCTTCGGCGAGTACTACTTCAACAACTCCAAGGGCAAGCGCCCGGAGCTGGAGAAGGCGCTCGCCGCGTACAAGAAGGCCGCCGAGTTCCCGGAGAACCAGGTCTACGCCTTCGCCCTCTACAAGCAGGGCTGGTGCTACTTCAACATGGGCGAGTACGAGTCCGCGAAGGACAAGTACAAGACCGTGGTCCTCTACGGTGAGCTGGCGGGCGCCGCCGCCGTGGAGAAGGACGGCAAGTCCAAAGCGAAGGGCTCGCTGGTGCGTGAAGCGCGCGGCGACTATGTGCGCGCCTTCGCCCGCGAGGGTGACGTGACGCAGGCCCGCGCGGACTTCGGCAAGGTCGCCACCAATCCGGAAGACCGCTTCGCGATGATGAAGCAGCTCGCGAACCTGTACTACGGCGACGGCAAGGACCGCGAAGCGGCCATCACCTTCAACGCGCTGATCAAGGAGAAGCCGCTGTCTCCGGAGGCCCCCGGCTTCCAGGGCAAGATCGTCGACTGCATCCTGCGCATGGGCAACAAGGAGCGCACCGTGGCCCAGGTGCGCCGGCTCGTGAAGATCATGAAGGACGTCGAGTCCTCCGGCGTCATCAAGGACGACAAGGACAAGAAGGCGCTCGCGGAGGCGAAGGAGCTGTCCGAGCGCACGCTCTCCAACCTCGCCGTCACCTGGCACAACGAGGGCAAGAAGACGCGCAGCGAGGAGACCTTCAAGTACGCGGACGCCGTGTACAGCGACTACCTCACGCTCTTCCCGGAGAACCCCAAGGCGTACGACCTGCGCTTCTTCTGGGCGGAGCTCCTCAACGACAACCTCCAGAACTTCGACAAGGCCGCCGCCAACTACACGCTCGTCGTCCTCCAGGACGCCAAGGTGCTGGAGGCCAAGGACGACAAGGGCAAGCCCAAGCCGGGCAAGCCGGGCAAGTGGCTGACCAACGCCTCCTACAACGCCGTGCTCGCCTACGACGAAGTCGTGAAGGCCGCTGAAGCGCGCGGTGAAGCCAAGTCCGAGTCCGCCGGCACGGACATCCAGAAGAAGATCGCCATCCCCACGCTGAAGAAGTCGCTGCTCGACGCGTGCGAGCGCTACCTCAAGTACGTCCCCAAGGGCGACAAGCGCGTGGAGATCGCCTTCAAGGCGGCGAACATCTACTACCGCCACAACCACTTCGACGAAGCCGTGCTGCGCTTCTCCGAAATCGCGCTCGGCTACCCCGAGTACAAGTTCGAGGACGGGCAGCGCGCGGCCGAGATCGCCGCCAACCTCATCCTGGACTCGTACAACCTGCTGGGCGACTTCGCGAAGGTCAACGAGTGGGCCCGCCGCTTCTACGCCAACGACAAGCTGGCCACCGGCAAGTTCCGCGACGACCTGGCGAAGCTCATCGAGCAGTCGTCGTTCAAGCTGGTCAGCCAGCTGGAGGAGAAGAAGGAGTTCTCCAAGGCGGCCGAGGCGTACCTGAACTTCGTCCACGACTTCCCGCAGACGGAGATCGCGGACCTGGCGCTCTACAACGCGTCCGTCGACTACTACAAGGCGAAGAGCCTGGATAAGGCCATCGAGGTCCGCAAGCGCCTGTTCGCGGAGTACCCCCGGTCCAAGTACGTGCCGGACTCCATCTACGCGAACGCGGAGGCGCTGGAGGCCATTGGTGACTTCGAGGAGGCCGCGGGCACCTACGAGCTCTACGTGCGCGGCTACGAGCGCAACCTGAACGAGAAGGGCGGCGCCCCGGCCGCGAAGGCGAAGAGCAAGGCCAGGGGCAAGGCGAGGCAGGCCTCCAACTCCGACGCCCCCGCGAAGCCCGCGGTGGTGCAGAAGTGGGACGAGTCCAAGGCGCAGATCGCCCTGTTCAACGCGGCCACCTACCGCGAGGGCCTGGGCCAGCTGAAGGCCGCGCTCAAGAACCGCGAGCACTACATCGAGCTGTGGCCCAAGTCGAAGGACGCCGAGGCCGCCTTCCTGTCCGTCGTGGACCTGCACGTGAAGCAGGGCGCGTACATGAAGGCCATCAAGCTCCTGGAGGAGTACGAGCGCGACAACATGCGCTCCCAGAGCAAGTTCCTCATGGCCGAGGGCCGCATCGTCGACATCTACGCGAAGATGAAGAAGACGAACGACGTGCGCCGCATGAACAAGCGCATCTTCGAGTACTTCGACCAGCTGCCCCGCCGTCAGCAGACCGCGCTGGAGAAGCCCGCGCTGGCCGCCGCCGCGCAGGCGAACCTGCTGGCCATCGAGCCGGACTGGAACGAGTTCCGGCGCCTGAAGCTGTACTGGGGCGTGCCGCCGTCGCCGGAGCGCTTCAAGGGCTCGCTGGCCGACAAGGGCCGCGCGCTGGAGGTCGTGCAGAAGAAGTACGTGCAGACCGTGGCCCTGGGCGCCCCGGAGCCGGCCATCTGCGCGCTGCAGCGCATTGGCCTCGCGTATGATCACATGGCGGAGCTCGTCGTGAACGCGCCCATGCCGCGCGGCCTGGACGAGGAGTCGCAGCAGGCCCTGCGCGACGAGTTCGCCAACCAGGCCCAGCCGCTCAAGGACAAGGCCACGGAGGCCTTCACCGGCGCGGTGGCCAAGAGCCGCGAGCTGGGCGTGTTCAACGACTGCGCCGCGGCGAGCCTGAAGATCCTCCGCACCACCTACGCGCCCGACCGCTTCCCGGAGGTGCTGGAGGAGAAGCTCGCGCTGAAGAACAAGGAGCTGGTGCTGGGCGGCGACCTGCTGGCCGCCGTGCAGGACATCCCGCCCCCGGTCACCAAGGTGGAACCGGAGAAGCAGGCCAGGAGCGAGGCGCTCAACGAGGACCTGTCCGCGCTGACGAACGCGCTTCGCCAGCAGACCGAGTCCGAGGTCGCCAAGCCCGCCGCCGCGTCCAAGGACGGCGCCCCCAAGAAGACCGTTGATGATCAGGAGCCGGAGGACTTCCTCTAATGAATCGCCGCATGCACCCGTTCCGCCCCCTCCTGCTGGCCACGCTGGCGCTGACCGCTGCCGGCTGCTCCACCACGCAGACCAACACCCCGGCGCCCGTCGCCAAGCCCGTGGCCGCCACGGGCCCGGTCTCCATCTCCAACCGCGCCATGCTGCTGTTCGATGACGCGGTGAAGTCCTTCGACGCGCAGAAGAAGGCGAAGGCGTTCGACTACCCGTCGCTGGAGCGCAAGTTCAAGGCCGCCCTGGAGGCGGACCAGAACCTGGCGGAGGCCGAGTACAACCTGGGCGTCATCGCCGAGCGCATGGGCAAGGCCGACGAGGCCAAGGCCCGCTACGCGTCCGCGCTCACCAAGAAGCCGTCCCTGCGTCAGGCGTCCGACAACCTGGCCATCATGAAGCAGAACGGCGGCGACGTGGCCGGCGCCGTGGCGCTCTACCAGGACGTGCTCACGCGCTACCCGGACGACGCGGGCTCGCGCGCGCGGCTCGCGGAGATCTACCGGCAGAACAACGACCACGACAAGGCGATGGAGCTGTCTCGCGCCGCGCTCATGCGCGACCCGATGAACACCAACGCCCTCAAGGTGATGATCCGCAGCTACCTGGACCGCAAGCAACTGGCCATGGCGAAGCTCGTCGCGCTGCGCGCGGTGAAGCTGGACGGCACGGATCCGGAGCTGCACCAGGCCGTGGGCCTCATCCTCCTGAAGGAGGGCGACACCGCGGGCGCGCGCCTGCAGTTCAAGAGCGCCCTGGAGGCCAAGGCGGACTACGTGCCGGCGCACGTGGAGCTGGCCCAGCTGGCGCTCAGCGCGGAGGACTTCCCCGGCGCGGAGGAGCACCTGCGCCGCATCCTGCAGTCGGACGGCAAGAACGCCGCCGCGCACGTGGACCTGGGCATCGCGCTCAAGGGCCAGGGCCAGTACGACAAGGCCATGCAGGAGTACGACGAGGCGGAGAAGCTCAACCCCGACCTGGGCGCCACGTACCTCAACCGCGGCATCATCCTGCACAAGGTGAAGGACGCCCCCGAGCGCGCGGTGGAGCTCTACAAGAAGTACGTCGCGCTGGCCGGCGGCGAGGTCGCGCTCAATGCGGAAGCGCCCGTCTTCGGCCTCCTGCGCGAGGCGGAGAGCATCGTGCAGGCCAAGCGCGAGGCGTCGGCCGCGGAGGCCCAGGCCAAGCAGATGGAGGCGCTCCAGGCCCAGCAGCAGGCCGCGATGAAGGCGGAGGAGGCGAAGCAGAAGGGCCAGACGCCTCCGGGTGGCGCGACGCCCGCGTCCGGTACCGGCACCGCCCCGCAGGCCACGCCGGTCTCCGGCACGGGCGCTCAGCAGCCGGCCGCCACTCCGGCGGGTGGCACGCAGACGGCCCCTGCCCAGAAGAATGCAGCACCGGTGGACTCCGACGAGCCCACGGACGACCTGCTGTGATGTGGGAGACGCCCGCCAGTGGCTTCACGCTGGCGGCGCGGCTCGGGAAGATGCGAACCTTGTGAGCCCCTCGCTTTTCATGGCGGGGGCCCACCATGCGGAAACACCAGTGGGCCTTGGGAAGGCCCCACGTGGAGGCAGGATGCGGAAGTGGCTGATGCTGTGCATGACGCTGTCGGTGGCCCCGGCCTTCGCGCAGGACGAAGGCGGTAAGGGTGAGGGTGGCGGCGCCAGGATGCAGAAGACGACCAGCGTCGACTTCGAGGACGACACCATCGAGGGTGATCTCACGAAGCCGGACGGCGAGTACGTCGAGGCGCGCAAGACCGTGAAGCACTCCAACCTCATCCGCATCCGCGAAGACTTCGAGGACAAGGTGATGCAGTCCGTGGGCGAGCTGTAATCCCCCCACCACGGATTGAACCGACGGCGGGAACCTTCCGCCGACACCGTTGTCCAAGAGCGCCAAAGCCTACCGGGAGCCCTCCATGGCCGTACCCCTGACACTCAAGGTCTTCAAGGGCGACACGCTGGTCGCCTCCAAGGACTACGAGCGCGACATCATCAAGATTGGTCGTCTTTCCTCCGCGCACCTGTGCCTGGAGGACGACAAGGTCAGCCGCATCCACTCCGTCATCGAAGTGGCCGCCGACGGCTCCATGTCCATCATCGACATGGGCAGCGTCGAAGGCACCTACGTCAACGGCAAGCGCGTCAACAAGGGGCAGGTCTCCTTCGGTGACGAGGTCCGCGTGGGTGGCACCACCATCCGCCTGGAGAACCCGGCTGCTGTCGCCGCGGTGAACCTGGCCGCCGCCGTCGCGCAGGCGGACGCGCCCACGGACAAGAACCCCACCGTCGCGCCGGTGGCCCCCGCCGCCGCCATCGCGCAGGCCGTGGCCGCGCCTGTCGCCGCGCCGGCTCCCGTGGCCGCGGCGCCCGCGCCCGCCGCGACGCCCGCGCTGGATGCGTCCGTCGCGCCCACGCAGAAGAACGCCGTGGCGCCCGCGCGGGCTCCCAAGGCCCCCGTGGCGGCGGAAGACGACGCGCACGAGGAGCAGGAAGCCGCGCCGCGCGTGCGCACCGTGCGCAAGACGAAGTCCAACGGCCCGCAGGGCGTGTCGCTGCGCCTGCTCTGGGGGGATCAGCGCGTGGGCGAGTTCTTCGTGCCCCCCGGCGCGAAGAAGGCCTTCACGGTCGGCAGCGCCAAGGGCGTGGACTTCGTGATGGGCGACGCCAAGCTGGGCGCCCCCACCTTCGAGGTGCTGCGCACCGACGGCCAGTCCTTCACCGTGCGCTTCGCGCGCAAGATGAAGGGCGAGCTCACCCGCAAGGGCGAGACGCTGGACCTGGAAGCGGTGATGGAGTCCGGCAAGGCCTCCCAGGACGGCGACGCCTACGGCCTCACGCTGGAAGCGGACGACTTCGTCTGGGTGGACCTGGGCGGCCTCACGCTGGAGGCGCAGTTCCAGCCGGTGCCCAAGCGCGTCGTCGTGCCGATGGGCGAGAACATCGACTACACGGCGCTCAACATCTTCCTGGTGATGTTCTTCATCGGCACCGCGTTCGTCATCCACTCCATGAACCAGAGTGGGGAAGGGGACGAGTACGCGGATGAGCTCGCGGGCAACGACGCGCGCATCGCGAAGCTGATCATCAAGGCTCCGGAGACCCAGAAGAACAAGTTCCTGGAGAAGCTGAACCAGCAGAAGGAGAAGAAGTCGGGCGAGATGGCCCAGAAGCAGCGCGGCGACGAAGGTCAGATGGGCAAGAAGGACGCGCCCAAGACCAACAACCGCGCCGCGCCCAAGGGCGACCCGAACAAGAAGGACGAGGCGCGCGCCCTCACCGCGAAGATCTTCGGCGGTGGCAAGGGCGGCATCTCCACCATCTTCGGCAAGGCGGGCCTGGGCGGCGAGCTCAAGAGCGCCATGGGCAACATGTTCGGCGCCAAGGCGGGCGACGCGGGCGGCTTCGGCGGCATGGGCCTGCGCGGCAGCGGCGGTGGCGGCGGCGGCACCGGTGACAGCATCGGCATCGGCGGCATCGGCACCAAGGGCCGTGGCGGCGGCAGCGGCAGCTACGGCACCGGCGTGGGCACGCTCGGCGGCAAGCAGAGCGTGGACGTGGGCATCACCTCGTCGGATCCGGAAGTCATGGGCTCGCTGGACAAGGAGCTCATCCGCCAGGTCATCCAGCGCAACCGCGGGCAGATCCGCTACTGCTACGAGAGCCTGCTCAACCGCTTCCCCAAGCTGGGCGGCAAGGTCTCCGTGAAGTTCGTCATCAGCGCCAACGGCTCGGTGGCCACGTCCAACGTCGCGCAGTCCACGGCGGGCAACTCGGACCTGGAGACCTGCGTGGCCGGCCGCGTGCGCACCTGGAAGTTCCCGGAGCCCAAGGGTGGCGGCTCCGTGATCGTCACCTACCCGTTCATCTTCAAGCAGGCCGGTGACTGACGTAGAATCAACACAGCTGTAATCCGCGCGGGCGGTCCTGGACACAGGGCTGCCCGCTTCTTCACTTCAACCTCCCGCCCCCGCGGGAGGACTGCCCCCCACCAGGCTGCCCTCCATGCAGAAAGTCCTTGCTCCTCTTGCCCTGAGCGCCGCGCTCCTCCTTCCCGCGATGGCGGGCGCCCAGGACACCCCCAGCGCCGGTTCCGCGATGCAGGACCGGCCCGCGGTGACCTTCAACGAGGTCGAGCGCGGTGTGTACTTCGGCGTGTACGGGGGGCCGTCGTGGATCGCCAACCCGCCCGCGGACACCGGCCCGCGGCCCTTCTCCTCGGGCCAGATGGCCCAGGTGGAGCTGGGCGTGGACCTGGGCGAGCGGCTGTCCCTGGGCGTCTTCTTCATGGGCTCCGCCAACCGCGCGGGCGCCGAATACGTCGGCTACTCGCAGGGCGCCGCGTCCGGTGACTTCACCATGCTGGTGCCCGGCGCCGTGCTGCGCGCCCGCCTGGTGGGCTTCGCCGACAGCCAGGAGGTCAAGCGCACCTGGATCTACGCCCGTGCCGGCGTGGGCTACGCGATGTTCTCTCCCAAGAAGCTCCTCCCGGATTCCGACATTCTTGTGTTTGCCGGGCCCGGAGTGGAGTACTACACGCGGCTGCGCCACTTCTCGGTGGGGCTGGAGGTCGTGGGGAACTACCTCGCCTCCAAGGGCGCCTTCGGGTTCGCGGTGGCGCCCAACATTCGCTACGCGTTCTAGCGGGAGATTCACGTGGCTCAGGAGAATGGAAGCGGTGGATCGCGTCCGGGTGGACGCGGTCCGAACGGGGGCGCGCCGGGCCAGGGGCCCCGTCGTGACGGACCGGGAGGCTTCGGCGGTCGTGGCGGTCCTGGCGGTGGCCGGGGTGAAGGGCGCGGCCGGGGTGAAGGCCGTGGCCGTGATCGCGATGCGGGCCCGGTGGGGCCCGGCCAGCGCGTCATCGCCGAGCTGAGCGTCCTGGAGAAGGCGCTCTCCAAGAACGACTTCACGGCGGAGAAGGGTCCGCTGGAGGCCATTGTCCGCTCGCTGCGGACCATGAACCTCAAGTCGCTGGAGGACCTGGACCTCAACACGCGTGGCCGCCTCATCACCACGCTCCTGCGCGTGCAGCGCCAGTCCAAGCCGGCCCTGCCGGAAGCGGGCGCGGAAGCCGCGGCGCCGGAAGCAGGCGCCACGACCGAAGCCGCCCCCACGGAGGCCCCGGCCGCCGAGGGTGCTGCTCCGGCCGAGGGTGCTGCTCCGGCCGAGGGTGCCGCGCCGGCTGAAGGGAGCGCGCCCGCCGAGGCCGCTCCCGCGAAGCCGGCCGTGGATCCCGCGAAGGAGAAGCTCGACGGCTGGGTGGACGTGATGTCGCTGGTGGGTCGTGTCTGGCGCGCCGCGGGCGACGCGGACCGTTCCCAGGCGGCCTTCGCGCTCAGCGGCCGTGAGCCGACGGCGGAGCCCGCGGCCCCTGCCCGTGAGGAGCGCGCCGAGCGTCCTCCGCGCGGTGACCGTCCGGAGCGCGGCGAGCGCCGGGACCGGGGTGAGCGCGGTGAGCGTCCTCCTCGTGGCGAGCGCCCGGAGCGCGGCACGGCCGGTGAGCGGCGCGACCGTCCTCCTCGTGGCGACCGCCCCGAGCGTGGCGAGCGTCCTCCGCGCGGTGAGCGCCCCGAGCGCGCGCCGATGCCGGAGCTGACGGGCGACTGGAAGGAGCAGGCGACCCAGCTGGAAGGCCTGGGCCGCACGCGCGACGCGGCGCGCCTGCACGAGCGCAACAACAGCTTCACGGATGCCACCCGGCTGTTCGAGGCGGGCGGTGACCTGAAGAGCGCGCTGCGCACGGCGCTGTCCGGCCAGGACAACGACGCGGCCCGCCGCCTCGTGGGCACGCTGCCCGCGGAGCAGATCGGCCCCACGCTGGAGAAGGCCGGCGCGTACGAGCTGCTCATGGAGCACTACGTCGCCAAGGCCGACTTCGAGAACGTCGCCCGCCTCTACGAGCGCGCGCGGCAGTTCGACCAGGCCGGCCTCGCGTACGAGCGCGCGAACAAGCTGACCCTGGCGCGCAAGGCGTACGAGCGCGCTCGGGACCTGATCAGCGCCAACCGCATCCGCGGCCTGGAGGTGAAGGCCCTGGTGGAGCGCGGCGACCGTCTGGGCGCGGCGACCCTGCTGGTGGCCGTGGGCCAGCGGCGGGAAGCAGTGGAGGTGCTGAGCCCCCTGCCTCCTCCGAAGGCGTTCCACTTCATGCAGCGGCTCACCCTGGAGGACGAGGCCAAGGAACTCGCGAAGCGCGAACTGGCCCGCGCCGAACAGGAGCAGAAGCCCGCCGGCCGCGCCCGGTGGCTGGAGCTGCTGGGTGACATCACCGCCGCCGCGGAGACGTGGACGCAGGCGGGCCGTAAGGACAAGGCGCTGCCCCTCTACGAGAAGCTCGGTGGGGAGCACCTGCCCCGCGCCGCGCAGCTCGCGGAGGAGCTGCAGCAGCGTGACAAGGCCATCGCCCTCTACACGCAGCTCAACGACAGCGCCGGCCTGGAGCGCGCGAAGGCCCTCCCCGAGGCCCCCGCGACGCCCCCCGCGGGCAGCCAGCCGGACGCCGACGACGCCGAATCCGCAGCGTCACCGACGGAAAATGCTTCCTCGGCTGGCGAGCAAGAAAGCCAATAATTCCCGCCGGTTGACGGGTTTTGCATGATTGCCCGGGGGCGCCCGCGGCCGGTACACTCCGGCCGCTGGCGCCCCCGTTTCATTCCCCCTTTGGCCAACGAGCATCATGGAACAGCCTTCCGCCCCTGCGCGTCCCACGCTGCGTGTGACCGACGACCGCTCCTTCGTTGAAACCGAAGCGGCCCTGGAGAAGACGGGCCGTGTCGAGGAGCTGATCCGCCTCTACGAGGGGCGCTCGCGGGACGTTCCCACGGAGGAGGCGGCGCGCCTGCTGTGCCGCGCGGCGGAGCTGGCCCACGAGCGTCAGCGCAACGCGCCGCGCGCGGAGGACCTGCTCAAGCGCGCGCTGCTGGTCGCCAAGGACCCGATGCCCGCGCTGCGCGGTCTCAAGCGACTGCATGAGATCCGCCAGGACTCGTCGTCGTTGGTGGACGTGCTGGAGCGGCTGGGCGCCGCGACGCAGGGCGAGGAGAGCGCGGGCCACTACCTGAAGGCCGCGGACCTCTACGAGCAGAAGCTCTTCCGCCGCGATCGAGCAGTGCTGTGCTTGCAGCGCGCGGCGCGCGTGAAGCCGGACCGCGCGACGTTCCGGCGCGTGCGCCAGCTGCTGCTGTCCGAGGAGCGCTTCCAGCCGGCGTTCGAGGCGCTGCAGCGCGAGCGCGCCGCGCTGGGCGACGCGGGCATGGCGGAGGAGTACGCCGCGCTCGCGGAGCGGCTGGTGGACGACCCCACCGAGCACGCGCTGGCGCAGCAGGTGCTGGACGTGGCGCGGGAGCTGGATCCGCAGAACGCGCGCGCGGACAAGGCCCTCCGCGCGATGCAGCGCTTCGAGCAGGTGTGGCGCGACAAGGTGCGCATGCTGCGCGGCATGTCGCTGGAGGAGCGCGACCGCAAGAGCGCCGCGCGACTGTCGCTGCTCGTGGCGAAGCTGTTCGCCTGGTACGACCCGGGCTCCGCCGCCAAGGTGAAGGAGGCGTTGGACCGCTGCTTCCTCCTGTGGCCGGGCATGCCGGAAGCGCTCACGCTCATCGAGCGGATGGCGGGGCGCGCGGGCGACTACGGACCGGCGCTCGCGCAGCTGGAGGCGATGGCGGGCGAGGCGCGCGACCGCACGGCGCAGGTGGACCTGTGGCTGCGCGTGGGCACGCTGAAGCTGGGCCGGATGAACGACGCGGCCGGAGCGCTGGCCGCCTTCGAGAAGGCCGTGGCGGCGGATGCGTCGCGCGCGGACGCCGCCAGCCTGGCGGCGGAGCTGATGCTGGGCCAGGAGCGCTACGCGGACGCGGTGGCCACGCTGGAGCGCTACCTGGGCACGGTGAAGGACCGCGCGCAGCAGGCCAGCCTGCGCCTGCGCCTGGCGGACCTGTGCATGCAGCAGCTGCAGGACGCGGACGCGGCGCGCGCGCACCTGGAGGCGGCGCTCAAGCTGGAGCCCACCAACGCGCTCGCGGCGTTCCAGTTGTCGCGCCTGCTGGCGGAGGACGAGAAACTGGACGAGGTGCTGCCGCTCCTGGAGCTGGCCATGCTCGCCCCGCGTCCGCGCGCCGAGCGCGTGGCGTTCTGCGAAGCGCTGGCGCTGATGTTCGAGGAGCAGGAGAACGCGCGAGGCGCCTTCGAGGTGCTGGCGCGCGCGCTGGAGCTGGAGCCGGGGCGGCCGCTCTTGCTCAACACGGTGGTGGAGCACGCGGAGAAGGCCAACGCGCAGCCCGCGCTGGCGCACGCGCTCTTGCGCGCGGCGCAGGGCGCGACGCCTCCGTCCGTGGCGGTCGCGCTGTGGCGGCACCTGGCGCAGCTGCTCCAGGGCCCGCTGGCGGACCCCGTGCGGGCGGAAGCGGCATGGCGCGAGGTGCTCGCGCGTGCGCCGGGCGACACCGCGGCGAGCGAGGCGGTGAAGTCGCTGCAGGCGGCCGCGGCGCTGGCGGATGATCCGAAGACGCGGCTGGAGACGGACATCGCCCGGCGCGAGGCGGCGGGTGCCTCGCCCGTGGAGCTGGAGCCGCTCGTGCGTCAGTGGGTGCAGCTGGCGCCCGAGGACACGCAGGCGGTGCAGCGGCTGCAGGCGCTGTGCGTGGCGCTGTCGAAGTTCGAGGAGGCGGCGGCGCTGGCGGGGAAGCTGGCGACGCTCTCCGAGTCGCAGCTGGAGCGCAACGAGTGGACCGCGCGGCAGGCGAAGCTGTACGCGGAGCGGCTGAACCGCCAGGAGGACGCGGCGGACCTGTTCCTCGCGCTCCTGGCGGAGAACGTGTCCACGGGCGTGGTGGTGGGTGGGCTGGAGCGGCTCGCTGCCGGAGGCGTGCGCACGGTCGCGCTGACCGAGGCCCTGGCGAACCACTACGGCCGCACGGGCGACCACCAGCGGCAGGTGGCGGCGCTCCAGCAGCAGCTGGAAGCCACGACGGATGCGCCCGCGCGCAAGCGGCTGCTGACGGTGCTGGCCGGCATCCACGAGAAGCAGCTCGCGGACAGCCGCGCGGCGTTCGACACGCGGCTGCGCATGGTGCGCGAGGAGCCGAAGGACGAGTCGGGACGCTCGGAGACGGCGCGTCTGGCGCGCGACCTGTCCGCGCACGCGGAGCTGGGCCGCGTGCTGCGCACGCTCGCCACGGAGTCCGAGGACCCCCTCCTCGCCGTGCAGCTGCTCTCCGAGGCCTCGGTGCTGGCCGAAGAGGGCGGGATGGCGGCGGAGGCCATCACGGCGCTGGAGGCCGCGCTGTCGCGCTCCCCCGAGTCGCCGCAGGTGCTCCAGCGCCTCGTGCGGCTGTACGGGCGCGCGGGCCGCTCCGCGGACGCGGAGACGCTGCTGCGCAAGCGCATCCACGCCACGCGCGGGCCGGAGCGGTTGGACCTGCTCCTGCGGCTCGTGGACCTGAACGTGGAGCTGGGCCGTCCGCAGCAGGCCGCCGAAGCGCTCCAGTCCGCCATCTCGCATGGTGGCGAGGAGGGCCGGCACCTGCCGCGCCTCGCGGAACTCTACGAGAAGGCCGGCATGCAGCGCGAGCTGGGGGACACCCTGGCGCGGATGATCGGTCTGGCGGAGACGGCCGGTGACGCGGACCACGTGTCGCGGCTGAAGCTGCGCCGTGCGCAGCTGCTGCAGGGCTCTCAGGACGGCAGCGCGGAGGCGGTGCAGAGCTACGCGGATCTGCTGCGGCAGCGCCCGTCGGATCCGGACGCGCTCTCGGCGCTGGAGGCGATGCTGGCCTCGGGCCCGTCGCGCGAGGCGGCGGCGCGCGCGCTGATCCCGGCGTACGAGCGCACGAAGGAGCACCGCAAGCTGGTGGCGACGCTGGACGTGCTCGCGGAGGTGGCTCGCGACGACGCCGGGCGGGTGCAGGCGCTGCGTCACGCGGCCCAGGTGCACCTGGCGCACCTGCGGCAGCCGGAGCTGGCGTTCGCGTCGCTCGCGAGGGCGATGCGCCTGGCCCCCGCGGACGGAGGCCTCCGGGCCGCCGCGCGTCAGGCCGCGGAGGACGCGGATGCGCTCGACAGCTTCGCGGAGATCATCTCCGAGCTGACGGAGGAGGGCGACGTGGGCCCCGCGCGCGCGGCGCTGCTGCGCGAGCTGGCGGAGGTGCAGGAGAAGAAGCTCGACGACCGGCCCGGCGCGGTGAAGGCGCTGCGCGCGCTGTTGGAGCTGGAGCCGGGCAACCTCGACAGCCTGCGGGCGTTGCAGCGGTTGCACCGCGCGGGCGAGGAGTGGGCGGCGCTGGCGGAGGTGCTGGAGAAGCTGGCGGCGGCCATCCAGGAGCCCGCGGATCAGCTCGTGTGCCTGCGCGAGGCGGCGCTGCTGCACGAGGCGAAGCTCACGGACAAGGAGAGCGCGGCGTCCGCGTGGCGCGCCATCGCGGAGCGCGATCCTGCGCAGCGCGAGGCCGCCACGGCCTTGGATCGCCTCTACACGGACCTCAACCGCCCCAAGGACCTGGCGTGGACGCTCACGCTGCGGCGCAACCAGGAGGGCCAGAGCCCGCAGGGGCGTGAGGTGTCCTTCCGCCTGGCGGAGCTGCTGCGCACGGTGCTGGACGACGCCAACGCGGCGCTGGGCCTCTACAAGCGCATCCTCACCGAGGACCCCGGCCACCCGGGCGCGAGGGCCGCGCTGGAGGCCTGGGTGAAGGCGGCCGTGCCCATGAGCGGCGCGGCGCTGGAGGTGCTGGACAAGGTGCTCGCGCAGGTGGGCGACCATGCCCGCCGCGTGGCGCTGCGCGAGACGCGGATGGAGTCCGCGCTCACGGTGGAGAAGATCATCCTCGCCGGGGAGGTCCGCCGCATCTACGAGCGCGACATGCAGCAGCCGTCGCTCGCGTTCATGTCGGCGGTGAAGGCGTTCGCCAATGACCTGGATCGCGAAGGCGTGCGCCCCGACCTGGAGCGGCTGGCCCGCGACACGGGCAGTCACGAGGTCCTGGCGGAGATCTACGAGAGCACCGCGGTGGAACTCACCGCGGGAGATCCGGCGACGTTGGATCTGCTGCGCCGCGCGGCGGAGCTGCGTGAGAGCCTGGATCAGCCCGAGGAGGCCACGCGCCTCTGGAAGAACCTGCTGGCGGACGCGCCGCAGGACCGCCAGGCGCTGGAGGCGCTGTCCCGGCTCTACGAGAAGGGCCAGAACGCCAAGAGCCTGTCGGAGGTCTACGCCCGTCAGGCGCAGCTCTCCACCGACCCGGAGGCGCGGCTGGGCTTGCTGCTCAAGGCCGGCGAGGCCTACGCGAGCGCGGGCGAGGACGCGAAGGCCATCGAGGTCCTGCGCTCCGCGCTGGCGATCCGCAAGGTGCCCGAGGGGCTGCTGGCGCTCGACAAGCTGTACGCGAAGACGCGCCACTTCGTGGAGCAGGCGGACGTGCTGGATCAGCTCGCGGAGCTCGCGCCGGACGAGCCCGGGCGCCGCGCGTACCTGCTGCGCCGCGCGCAGTTGCTGGAGAAGGAGGTCGGCCCCACCGAAGCGCTGCCGGTGTACCGCCGGCTGCTGGAGCTGTCGCCGGGCGACGGCCAGGTGGTGGCGGGCCTGGAGCGCCTGCTCGCGCACGACGGGCCCCGCCTGGAGGCGGCGCGGTTGCTGGAGCCCGTCTACCGCGGCCTCAACGACACGCGGAAGCTGGTGGACGTGCTGGAGGTGCTCCTGCCGGGCGTTCCGCCGGAGCAGCGCCTGGAGCGGCTGCAGGAGATCGCCGTCCTGCGCGAGGGCCTGGGCCAGACGTCGCTGGCCTTCGTCGCGCGCCTGCGCGCGTTCAACGAGCTGCCCGCGGAGGCCGGTGTGCGCGACGAGCTGGAGCGGCTCGCGGCGGACTCGGGCTCCTTCGAGGAGGTGGCGGCGGCCTACGAGGATCAGCTGGAGCGCGACCCCGCGGAGCCCCTGGCGGGCGACCTGTGGCGGCGGCTGGCGGCCATCTACGACAACCGCCTGAAGCGCTACGACCTGGCGGTGCGCGCCCTGGAGCAGGTGAGCCGGCGCGACCCGATGAACAAGCCGGTGCTGGAGGCCATCGCCCGCGTGCACCGCCGCACGGGTGCGCACCGGGAGCTGGCGCTCGTCATGCGCCGGCAGGTGGCCGCGGAGGTGAATCCGGCCTCGCAGATCAACCTGCTCTTCGAGCTGGCGCACCTGGCCGAGGAGACGCTGGCGGACAAGTCGCTGGCGGCGCAGGCGTACCGCGAGGTCCTGGAGCGCCGGCCTGAGAACGCCAACGCGCTGAAGCTCCTGGGCCGCGTGCTCGCGGACATGGAGCGCTGGGCGGAGCTCGCGCAGCACGTCGAGCGCGAAATCCAGATGGCGGACGCGCGCGACGCGCAGGAAGAGGCGTCCGACCTGCGCGTGCGCCTGGGCCGGCTGAAGGTGTCGCGCCTGGATGATCCGCGCGGCGCGCTGGAGCTGTACCAGGCGGTGCTCGCGCGGCGCGCGGGCCACCCGGGTGCGGTGGGCGCGCTGGAGGAGCTGGCGCGTTCGGAGAGCCCGCTGCGCGGCGCGGCGGCGAGCGCCCTGGAGCCCATCTTCGCCTCGGTGGGCAACCACCTGAAGCAGGTGGAGATGCTGGAGTCGCGTGCCTCCGCGGAGGCCGTGCCGCAGGAGCGGGCCGCGCTCCTGCGCCGCATCGCGGAGATCTACGCCAACGCGCTGGAGAACGCGGAGATGGGGTTCCTCTCCGCCACGCGTGCGCTGCGCGAGCTGCCGGAGGACCCGCGCTCGCTCGAGCTGTGCATCCAGCTGGTGGACAAGGCGGAGGCGCCCGAGGAGCTGTGCGCGGTGCTGACCGAGGTGGCCCCCAAGGCCAGCGACGCGGCCCGCGCGGAGCTGTACCGCGCGCTCGCCCGGATGCAGGTGGACCTGGGGGAGCCGGCGGAAGCGCTCCAGTCGTGGAAGCGCGTGCTGGAGCTCAAGCCCACGGACACCGAGGCGCTGGATGGCACCGCGCGGCTGGTGGCCTCGACGGGCCGTCCCTCGGAGCTGCTGGAGGTGCTGCGCCGTCAGCTCGCGCTGTCGGAGGAGCCGGCGCGGCGCGCGGCGGTGCTCCACCAGATTGGCGCGTTGCAGGAGGAGCAGCTCAAGGATCCGCTGGGCGCGCTGGCCACGTTCCGGCGCCTCCTGGAGCTGCAGCCGGACGACGCGGTCGCGCTCGCGCGCATGGACAGCCTCTGCCAGAAGCAGGAGCGCTGGCCGGAGCTCGCGGACGTCCTCGCGCGGCGCATCGCGCTGATGCCGCCGGAGGAGGGCCTGGAGCTGAAGTTCCGCTTGGCGACGGTGCGCGAGTCCAAGCTGCTCGACAAGGCGGGCGCGCTGTCGCTGTTCGGCGAGGTGCTGTCCATGCAGCCCAACCACCCGGGCGCGGTGGGCCGCATGGAAGCCATCGTGGCGCGCGAGCCGCAGAACCTGCTGGCGGTGGAGACGCTGCTGCGCGCCTTCCGCGCGAGCGGCGACGTCGCGCGGCTGGCGCAGTTGATTGAGACGCGCGTGGGCGTGTCGCCGGATGCCATCGAGCGCAAGCAGCTGCTCGGCGAGCTGGCCACGCTGCGTGAGACGCAGGGAGAGGGCGAGCTGGCCTTCCTCGCGCTCTACCGCGGCTTCAAGGAAGACCCGAACGACAGCGAGGTCCGCCGCCGCCTGGAGAACGCCACCGACGTGGCGGGCAGCTACGACGAGCTGGTGGTGCTCTACGAAGAGGCCCTGCCGCGCATCGCCGAGGCCGCCGACGCGGCCCAGGTGTGCCTCAAGCTGGGCCAGGTGCTGGAGACGCGCCTGCGCGACCCGGACCGCGCGGTGTCCTACTTCGAGCGCGCGCGCACGCTGCACGCGTCGGTGCAGCAGAGCTCGCTCGTCGCGTTGGACCGGCTCTACCTGCACCTGGAGGCGTGGCCGGAGCTGGCCGGCGTGCTGGAGGCGCTGGCTACCGGCGCGACGCAAGCCGCGGACAAGATCGGCTTCCTCTTCCGCCTGGGGCAGCTCTACCAGGAGCGGATGGACAGCCCGGACCGCGCCGCGGGGGCCTACGAGGCCATCCTCGCGCTGGATCCGTCGCACCTCGCCTCGGCGCGGCTGCTGGAGGGCATCTACGAGGGCGCGGGCGCGTCCGAGAAGCTCTACGCCATCCTGAAGCTCCAGGTGGACAAGGTCTCCGGCAGCGAGCGGGACCGCGTCCTGGGCAAGATGGCGCAGGTGTCGGCCGAGGGGCTGTCGGACCTGGGCCGCTCCATCGACCTGTACCGCGAGCTGCTGGCGAAGAACCCGCGCAACGAGCAGGTCTTCAACGCGCTGGAGTCGCTGTACGAGCGCGCGGACCGTCCGCAGGAGCTGCGCGAGATGCTCGAGGGCCGCCTCGCCATCACGCTGGATCCGCGTGAGGTGGTGCGCCTCAACGAGCGCCTGGGCCGCGTGGTGTACCGCCTGCTCAAGCAGCCGGATGCGGCGGTGCCGTTCTTCAAGGCGGCGCTGGACCGCGACGCGCGCCACCGTGGCGTGCTGGACACGCTGCGCGAGCTGTACGACGAGACGGGCCAGCGCGAGGAGCTGGTGGGCGTGCTGCGCCGCCTCATCCCGCTGCAGGACAGCAGCGACGGCGTGAAGGCGCTCCGCCTGCGGATGGCGGAGGTGCTCGCGGGCATGGGCCGGCGCGAGGAGTCGCTGGACGCGGCCCGCCGCGCGCTGGAGGTGGAGCCGCACTCCGTCTCCGACCTGGAGCGGGTGTACGCGCTGTCCGTGTCGCTGCGCGCGTGGAACGACGCCGTGCGCGCCCTGGAGCTCAAGGTCCAGGTGCACCTGGTGGCCGAAGAGCGCGACCCGGCCATCGCCGCGTACTTCACGGTCGCGGACCTGTGGGAAGGGCAGGGCGGCAAGCCGGAGCTGTCCGCCGGCGCGCTGGAGAAGGTGCTGGAGCTCGACCCCGCCAACCGCACCGCGTACGAGCGCGTGTGCACGCTGTACCGCGCGAACAACGACTGGCGCGCCTACGCCACGGTGATGGACCGCTACATGCCCCACCTCGTCACGGACGAGGAGAAGATGGCGGCGCTGCGGGAGATCGCCCGGGTGCAGGAGGAGCGCCTGGGCCAGAAGGACGTGGCCTTCCTGGCGCTCTGCCGCGCGCTGCAGCTGGACGCGGCCGAGGACGCGCTGCGCGAAGAGGTGGAGCGCCTGGCGGACGAGACGGGCAGCCACGAGGAGCTGGCGGCGGTCTACGAGGAGGTCGCGGACGAGCTGCCGCGCGGCCCGCTCGCGGAGCGCATCTACGCCACGCTCGCGCGCATCCACGACTCGCGGCTGGATGATCCGCAGGCCGCGGAGGCCGCGTTCCGGAAGATCCTGGAGTTCGACCCCACCAACGCCACCGCGCTGGACGGGCTGGCGGCGGTGTTCCAGCGGCGCGGCCGCGACCGCGAGTACGTCGTCGCGCTGGAGCAGAAGCTGGAGGCGGCGGGCTCCATCGAGGCGCGCAAGGGCATCCTCAAGGAGATCGCCCGCGTCTGGGACGAGACGCTGGACGACCCCACGGAGGCCGCCAGCGCCCTGTTGCGCGCGCTGGAGCTGGAGCCGGACCTGGAGACGCTCGGCGTCCTCACGAACCTCTACCGTCGCGGGAACGCGTTCCGCGACGTGGCCACCACGCTGCTCCGGGCCCGCGACCTCGCGGCGTCCAACGAGGAGCGTGCGCGCATCCAGGTGGAGGTGGCGACCGTCTACGAGCGCGACCTCAAGGACGACGAGTCCGCGGTCTCCGCGTTCCGCATGGCGCTGGAGTTCGACCCCTACAACCGCGAGGCGCTGGAGTCGCTGGAGCGGCTGCACACGCGGTTGGACCAGCCGGCGGACCTGCTCGCCATCTACGAGCGGATGCTGGAGCTGTCGCAGGACTACCGCGAGAAGGTCCGCGTCCTCTTCCGCAGCGCGACCATCTGGGAGGACACGTACCAGAACCCGGCCAACGCCGACGCGTGCGTGGAGGGCGTGCTCTCCATCGACCCGCAGAACGTGTCGGCCATCAAGTCGCTCATCCGGCTGCGCCGCGCGCAGTCCCGGTGGGAGGACCTCCTCCTCGCGTACGAGCGGCAGCTCGCGCTCGCCACCAGCCCGCAGGAGCAGGCGGAGCTGTACGTGGAGATGGGCAACGTCCAGTACCAGAACCTCAAGGCCGTGGACCGCGCGGTGAACAGCTACCACGCGGCGCTCGCCACGGACCCCGAGTCCCGTCAGGCGCTGCACGCCCTGGGCAACCTCTACGAGCGCAGCGGCAACTGGCCCTTCGCGCTGGAGATGCTCCAGAAGGAAGCGCAGGTCGTGGGCAGCGACCCGGCGGCGGTGGAGCTGTGGCACCGCCTGGGGAAGATCAACGAGGACATGCTCTCGGACATGTCGAGCGCGCGCAACGCGTACCAGCAGGCGCTCGCCATCGACCCGGGCCACCTGCCCACCATCCGCGCCCTCAAGGGCATCCAGGAGCAGGAGCAGGACTGGAGCGGCTACGAGCAGACGCTGCTGCAGGAGGCGCAGCAGACGGATGATCCGGCCGCCAAGGGCAAGGCCCTGCTGGATGTCGCGCGCTACCACGCGGAGACGCGCGAGGACCGCGACACGGCCACGCCCTACTGGGAGGAGACGCTCAAGCACGTCCCGGACAGCCTGGAGGCGGCGCGCCCGCTGGCGGACGTCTACATCGCGCGCGAGGACTGGTCGTCCGCGGAGCGGATGCTGGACATCGTCACGCGCAAGATGGCGGAGAAGGCCATGGCGGAGAAGGACCCCGCCATCGCCCAGGACCTCTGCCGCCAGCTCTACCGGCTGGGCTACGTGGCGGAGAAGCTGGGCCGGCGCGACAAGGCCCTGTCCTCGTACGAGAAGGCCTACGGCCTGGACGCCACGTACCTGCCCTCGCTCGAGGGCTACGGCAACCTGCTGGTGCAGGCGAAGCGGTACGAGGACGCGCTCAAGGTCTTCCAGACCATCCTCATCCACCACCGCGAGGAGCTGACGGACCTGGAGGTCGTGGAGGTCTACTGGCAGCTGGGTGACGTGCACGCAGCGCTCGGCCAGACGGACCGCGCGCAGAACCACTTCGAGAAGGCGCTCGCCATCGACCCGCAGCACGAGCAGACGCTGCGCGCGCTGATGACGCTGATGGACAAGGCGGGCAACTTCGACAAGTCCGCGGAGCTGCGCCAGGAACTCGTCAACAGCCTGGAGGGCGAGGCCAAGGTCAAGGTCTACCTGGAGCTGGGCCGCATCGCGCGCGACGAGCTGCACGACCCGTACATGGCCATCGACGCGTTCACCGGCGCCCTCAAGACGCAGCCGGACGCGCCGGAGGTGATGGACGCGCTCTACCGGCTGCTGCGCGAGACGCGTCAGGGCCAGAAGGCCGCGGACGTGCTGGGCCGCATGCTGGCGCTGCCCGCGCTCGCCCTGGAGCCGCACAAGGCCAAGCGCGTGTGGTTCGCGCTCGGCGAGATCCGCCGCGACGAGCTGAAGGACGTGGAGGGCGCGACGCAGGCCTTCAACGCCGCGCTCGACCTGGACCACCGCTTCGTGGAGGCCTTCAGCGCGCTGGAGGCGATGCTCGGCGGCGCGCGCCAGTGGAAGGTGCTGGAGGAGAACTACACGCGCATGCTCGCGCGTCTGCCCAAGACGCCGGACACGCACCCCGCGCGCATGACGCTGTGGCGCGCGCTGGGCGACCTGTACCTCCAGGTGCTCAAGCATCCGGAAGGCGCGGTGGCCGCCTACGGCGTCGCGGCGAAGGGCCTGCCGGACGACGCCTCCATGCAGGAGACGTTCGCGGAGGTCGCGGGCCAGATGCCGGGCCGCGAGGAAGAGGCCATCGTGGCGCTGCGCCGCGCGCTGCCGAACACGCAGAACCCGCGCAAGGTGGTGGGCCACCTGGTGCGGCTGTCCGCGGTGCGCAAGGACTACGACACCGCATGGCTCGCCGCGCAGGCGGTGTCGGGCCTCTTGGGCGAGGCGGGCGAGGACGAGCAGGAGATCCTCACCAAGCTGGGGCCCTACGCGAAGAAGAAGGAACTGGCGCAGCGTCCGCTGACGGACCGGCTGTGGCAGACCGCGCTCTTCCACCCGAAGGTGCGCGGGCCGCTGTCGGAGCTGTTGGGCCTGCTCTTCGAGAAGGCCGGGCACCTGTACGCGGTGCCCTTCCCGCAGTACCAACTGGTGCCCAAGCGCCACCGCATCGACGTGGCGACGGCGCAGGAGTACCACGTCAACCACTACCGCTACGTCGCGCGGCTCTTCGGCATGGAGGCGGTGGAGCTGTACTCGCCCTTCCTCGTGGCCACGCGCGAGCGGCTGGCGAAGCGCTCCAACGAACCGGCCCCTGAGCCGCTCGTGAACGTGGATCTGCTCCAGACGCATCCCGCGTGCGTGCGTGTGGGCGGCAAGTACTTCGCGGAGCAGGGGCAGAAGGAGGTGTACTACCTCCTGGGTCGCACCCTGGCCCTGGCCCGTCCGGAGCTGGCGTTCAGCCAGCGCGTCGCGCCCGAGCGGCTGGAGGCCGTGGTGCAGGCAGCGCTCAGCCTGGTGGTGGGCAACGTGCGCTACACGGTGGATCCGCGGCTGGTGGACGTGGAGCGGCAGCTGCTCCAGAAGAGCCTGAGCGAGCCGGACCGGGCCGCCCTGGCGAAGGTGGCGAGGGCCTACCTGCCCACGGCGACGCCGCAGGATGTGCGCACGTGGCTGGAGGGCGCGGAACTCACCGCATCGCGCGCGGGCCTCTTCGCCGCGGGCGAATTGGAGCCCGTGCGCCGCATGGTGCAGGGCGAGACGGGGTCCTCCTTCCGCGTCGCCCCGCGCACCAAGCTGCGGGAGTTGCTGGTGTTCGCCACCTCCGAGGACCTGCATGAGCTGCGTGTGGCCGTTGGCACACACGTCGAGGTCCAGGTGAGAAAGTAGGGCCCTCAGACCGCAACGAGGGTTCACGCGTTGAAAGCAGGCGGGCGTTCAAGGCAGGTGTCCTTGATCTCCGCCTGTAGCCACTCCTACGATTCCGACGGGATTTCGCCCGTCATTTCTGAGGCTTACGGGAACGATGCGTTTCGTCTGCGACAGCTGCCGCGCGCAGTACATGATCAGCGACGACAAGGTTGGCCCCAAGGGGGTCAAGCTTCGTTGCAAGAAGTGCGGTCACACCATCCTGGTGAGGCCCGCCGGTGCATCGGCGTCGAAGGAGGGCGGAGCGGAGGCCTCCGCGTCCACGGAGGCCAAGAGCAGCGCGGATGCGAACGCGCCCCGCATCGTGGAGTCGTCCGGCACGGGGCTGCCCGCCTCGCTGGGCACGCCGCCGGAGGGTGGCCTCTTCACGGACGTGGAAGAGGATGAGATCGGCGCGGTCTTCGACCAGGTCCTGAGCACGGGCTCGCAGAAGCTCAAGGCCGCGGAAGCGGAGGCGGAGGCCAAGGCCGCGAAGGCGGAGGCCGTGCGCAAGCTCGCCGAGGCCGAAGCCGCCGAGCCGACCGCGGAGGAGAAGGCCGCCGCCGCGTCGCACGAGTGGTACGTCGCCATCGACGAGAAGCAGGTGGGCCCCTGGACGGTGGAGAAGGTGAAGGACGCCTGGGACCGCGGCGAGGTGGGCCCGGACAACCTCTGCTGGCGCTCGGGCTTCAGCGACTGGATTCCCCTGTCGGAGACGGCGGAGCTGGCGTCGGTGCTGGCGCCGCGCCCGGCCAAGCCGGTCATCGTCGCGCCCGCGCCGGTGTCCACGTCGTCGCCCACGCTTCCCGCTGGTCCGGTGGAGTCCGCCTTCAGCGCGGGCGCCTCCCGTCCGGGCGCGGGTGGCAACTCGGCCGTGGTCGAGGAGCCGGTGGGCTGGAAGCCCTCGGCCGCGAGCGTGCTGGCCTCGCTGGTGAAGGAGGAGAACGACGCCCTCAGCAAGCCGCCGCCGCGTCCGGCGCCGTCGCTGGAGCGCGAGCCTTTGTCACAGTCGCGCCTCCTGGACGTGCCCGTGCCGCCGCCAGAGCCGGTGTCCTCTCCGTCGATGCCCGGGGCCATGATGGCCGCCGCGCCCCAGGCCTACGCGCCGCCGCAGCCGCAGGGCTACGCGCCGCAGCCGCCGGTGCAGCAGCAGTACGCGCCGCAGCCACAGGGCTATGCGCCGCAGCAGCCCCAGATGCCGTACGGGCAGCAGCCCCAGGGCTATCCGCCTCCGGGCTATCCGGCGGCCTATCCGCCGCCCGCGGCGGCACCTACGGGCGGCAAGGGCCGCACGGGGATGATGGTCGCGGTGACGGCGGGCGTGCTGGTGATGGCGGGCGCCGCGGTCGTCTTCGTGGCGCGCGGCAATTCGTCCGAGCGGCCCGCGGAGCAGCCGGTCCAGGTCGCGGCCGCGCCGACCCCCAAGGCGGAGATTCCGCCCATGCCGCCGCCTCCCGCTGCGGTGCAGACGCCTCCTCCGGCGGCGGTGCAGCCCGCGGCGACGCCGACCCCTCCTGCCGGAACGCCGGCGGAAGGCACGGCGACGGCAGCCGCGGGGACGCCTGCCGCCGCTGGCACTCCGGCCGCGCCCGCCGTGGCGGCGGCTCCGGCCGCCACGCCGACGCCTCCTCCCGCGGCGGAGGTGAAGCCTGCCTCCACGACGCCCAACATGGGGACGGCGGTGGCGCGCGTGGACTCGCGCAACCATCGCAAGTCGGGCTCCAGCGGGAGCCGAGGCTCCTCGCGGGATGACGACGAGGGCGACGCGATCACCGTGTCGAAGCCTTCCGCATCTTCGTCGTCGAGCTCCGGTGGCGGGGATGACGACTTCGACGAGCTGTTCGGCACGAAGAAGCCGGCGGCCGCGAAGCCCGCGAGCAAGCCGACGGCGACGGCGTACATCCCGCCCGAGCCGGGCGGCGGCACGCTGGATCGCCTGCAGCAGTCGGACATCATGCAGGTGGTGCTGAACAACAAGCCGGCCATCGTGAGGTGCGTGAACGAGCAGAAGCAGAAGGACCCGTCGCTCAGCGGCAAGCTGGTGATGCGCTGGACGGTCCAGACGAGCGGCAAGACGACCGGGGTGTCGTGCCGCACGGACGAGTTCCGCTCGAGCCACATGGCCACGTGCATCACGGGCCTCATCAAGAGCTGGTCGTTCCCGAGGCATCAGAAGCAGGGCGAGCCCATCGACTTCCCGTTCACGTTCTGAAATCCAGCAGCGACATCGCCGTCACGTATGACGGCGATGTCGCTGTGACGTGCGTCAGGATTGTGCGCTTTCGTGAACAGTGAATTTCCACGTGTGGGAGCCGTGGAAAGGTCGGTCGACACTCGTTGACACGTCTGGAGCGAGAGGACTAAAGCCCGCTCGACTTCAAACCCGGTGTCTGGAGTCAGGTGGCCGGAGACACCGGGCGACGTAACCCATCCAGGAGGATGTTCCGAA
Organism: Corallococcus sp. CA049B; assembly: GCF_003611685.1. NCBI lineage: Bacteria > Pseudomonadati > Myxococcota > Myxococcia > Myxococcales > Myxococcaceae > Corallococcus > Corallococcus sp. CA049B. Next base: position 43,625 of record NZ_RAWC01000042.1, read on the forward strand.
TGCAGCTGCGTAAGATGATGGTGATGCTCGCCGCGGTGAGCTCGATGAGCCTGGCCCTGACGGCCTGTGGCGATGACGCGACGACGGTTGATTCCTGTACGTCGGACACCGACTGCTCCTCCGGTTTCTGCAACACGACCGCCGGCGTGTGTATGGAGACCTGCGAGAGCGCCGCGGACTGCCCGGACAGCGAGAAGGAGTGCGCCGTTCTCTCCGGTTCGAGCAAGACGCAGAAGGTCTGCCAGTGCAAGACCGACGAGCTGTGCAAGACGGACGACTCCTCGACCCTGGTCTGCGGCACCGTGTCCAAGCGCTGCGAGGAGCCCGGCTCCACCCCGGCGGGCTGCACCAAGGACACCGACTGCGGCGCCAACAACACCTGCGACGAGGCCACTGGCGTGTGCAGCCCGGCCGCGACGAACTGCTCCGGTGAGGGCCAGGCGGCGTGCGCGTACGGCAGCTTCTGCGGCGGCACCACCTGCACTGCCGTGCCTGCTCCCACGTGCGACAACTTCACGCCTTCTAAGGGTGGCAAGCAGCCTGTGTGGAACGCCAGCACGTCCACGGGGCCGATCATCTACAGCGTGACCAAGGTTTCCGTTGGCGCCGACAGCTTCTGCACGTCGCCTTCCATCACCTTCAAGGCTCAGGTGAAGGCCTATATTGACTCGGATTCCTCCGCCACGTTCCCTGCGCAGAGCTCGGGTCTGCCGGGCCTCCTGTATGTGACCGTGGACGGCCAGGAGCAGTCCGGGATCAACCTTATCCGGCCCTCTCAATACTCCACGTCGAACGCTGGGAAGACGGCTCAGTTCACCATGAACTTCTGCCGCCCTGCGGATGCCACCACGCTTTCCATCGGTCTTTACTTCACGGGCGGAAACGAGATCTGCGGTCAGATCACGAAGTAGGCATCTCGCATTCCGGTTGCGCGCATTGACGCTGCCTCGTCCTGTTATAGGGACGAGGCAGTGTCTTTTCTGGCCTCAGGGAACACTGCTTCTCGAAGGGCGATTCAGGCACGGGTTGAATCAATTATGAGTTCCCCCGTCTTTGTTGCGGGCAACACTGATGGGTCTGCAGGCTTCCGCCCGAAGGAAGGACAAGCTTATGTCGGTGAATGTGGTGACTCGCTTCGTCGTCATTTCCCTGGTTTCGATTGCCGCCCCCTCTTTTGCCTCCGAGGTGCAGCTCTCCTGCCCGGCGGGCACGGTGCAGAAGGGGAAGACGACCAAGAGTGAATCCATCTACTGTGTGAAGACGACCTCAACAGTCATCAAGCCGGTCCTTCAGGGCCCGTACGTGGATTTCTGGCCCAACGGTCAGAAGCAGTCCGAAGGCCAGTATCTGGAGGGCTTCAGGTCGGGCCACTGGACCTATTGGGATGCCAACGGCGTGAAGACCGGCGAAACCGACTTCGCCGCAGGCGATTATCACGGCACCCGCGTACAGTTCTTCGCCAACGGCAAGCCGAAGATGATCGAGCAGTACCAGAAGGGCATCCGAAACGGCACGGTTCAGGAACTGAGCGAGGACGGCAAGGTCGTCCGTGAGAGCCGTTTCGAGAAGGGCAAGGAAGTCGCCGCCAAGTAGCCAGGCGGACGTGGTCAGGAGGGCCCCAGCCTGCTTTCCAGGGCGGGGCCCTCCGCATTGCGGGGCTTTCCCTTGGGGCTCCAGCCAGATAGGAACAACGCTGTGAAGGCCCCCTCTCTCGTTCCAGTCCTCTCGGCTGTCCCTGTCCGCACGGTGTCGGAGATGGGACTGCGTGAACTTGAGCGCATCCGGCTCATCCTGAGAGGTGGCTCGGTCATCGACTGGCGGCGCATGCACTTCCAGACGCGGGATGAGGTGGACCGGTTCCTGCGCCTCTGCCAGTTGGACGTGTCGCGGCCCTACGACGATGCCTGGGGCCGGACGGTGCTAGCCGATGCCGTGGAGTACCTGCGCAAGACCTTCGACTACCGGGTCGCGGACGCGGTGGCCCAGCCGGAAGAGCTCCATGACCTCTTCCTTTTTGCCTCAGGGGCGAAGGGCCTTGCTCGGTACCGGCGGATCGCCTGCATTGTTCTGAAGGTGATGCACGTCATCCAGCACATTGAAGGGCGTGACCTGATCTTCCGGCTGGCCGCCTCCGAGGCCGAACTGGCGGAGATGGTCACGGAGAAGGTGCTGGGCGTTGCTCGAGAGATGAAGGAGATGGGCTTGCCCATCGTGGAGTTCGCCCACTCCATCAAGACGCGGGACTCCCTGGTCACGAAGCTGATCGCGAAGAAGGAGACCGTGGCGGCGCAGGTCTATGACCGCACGCGGTTCCGCGTCATCACCCGCAAGCGGGAGGACCTGTTGCCGGTCCTCTACTTCCTGACGCAGCGTTTGTTCCCCTTCAACTTCGTCGTCCCCGGGCAGACGGAGAACTCGCTGCTGCCGTTCAAAGGACTGCTTGAGGAGAACCCTCACTTCGAGCAATTCATCCCTCAGCTCCACTTGGACCGGGACTTCGAGGACCGTGAGGACCGGACGGGGAACGCCTTCTCTGGGGATTCCTATCGGGTCCTCAACTTCGTCGTGGACCTTCCCCTGCGGATGGACCCCTACCTGCCCCCTCCCGAAAGTGATGCCCGCCCTCGAAAGGGGCGGGTCACCTTCGCGCTTGTCGAGTTTCAAATGGCGGATGAGGAGACGGCACGTCGCAACGAGCTCGGAGACAACGCACATGAGAGCTACAAGCGCCGGCAGAAGCGCCGTGTTCTCAACCGTCTGAGCCGAGGATTGGTTGTACCCAAGCGTCAAGGCTGACTTGTCAATGGGCCTCCACGGGCACAGCTAGTTGTTGAAGCGGGAAACATAGATGCTTGCTGAAGTCGCATCTTCTTCGGTCCATGCAACCAGGGGGTGGCCGTTTGAGTCCAATTCGACGGAAGGCTTGGATGCCGGAGTGCCAGTGCTGGCCACTGCATTGATGGGTTGTGCGACAGCCTGCCAACTACCACCAATCCATCGGCTGAGCAGGATGTTCCGCTCCGCGCCGATGATGCCACTCCATGCCAGGATATAGGGGGTTCCCGTTCTCATGGCCAGTACGGGTTCTGTATTGCCTGTCGAGGATGTGTCGATCGTTTGAGGTGAGGTCCAGTTCGTGCCCTCCCATCGAGCCCATTGAATTCTGCCATCCGACGATGGGGTTGAAGCGGATTCAGCCCAAGCGACCCACGGCCGCCCGTTGCTGTCGACAGCAATGGATGGGCTCCAGGAAGTCTTTCCTAGGAGGTGATCCCCCATTGGACTTGAATCGTTCTCGGCAATGCCGATGAGGACCCCATCCTCATTGTTGCTCAGGGCGAGGATGCTGTAGGTGGCGTAGATGTTGTTTGCTGCGGTTGCAGTGGAGAATGAGTACACGCGTGCGGAGTCTGGCGGCCTCGGAATGGCTGTTCGCGTCCAGGTTTGTCCTCCTGCAGTCAGTTGGTAATGCCCGATTTGAGCAATTGCTTCATTGCTATTGAGTGCATAGAGGTGCAGGACTCCGTTCAAGTCCGCTGCGAGGGACGGCCCAGAAATACCCCAATCAATATCGAATACCGGAATTGACGGAAGGGATTCCCACCCGGTACCCGTCCACCTGCGAACGAAGATCTGCGGGCTGCCTCCGGATCCCGCCACTTCACGCCATGCGACAACGGGGCGATTCATGGAGTCAACAAGAAGAGTCGGTTGGGTCGCGTCCGTTCCGACTCCTGCTAGACCACTCAGCCCGCTACCGAGGATGGACCACGTAGTCCCTGTCCAACGAGCCACATAGACATTCTTGCTCGTCCCATCTGACTCTGACCAGGTCATCAAGGGTTGAGCATTTTGGTCCACTTTCAGTACCGCGCCTTCCGCGGAGGTCTTGCCTTCATTCGCGCTGATCGCGCCACCCAAGGGCAGCCAGGTGGGCACAGAGAAGGACCACGCCGGAGCACTCACCACTCCATTGCCCGCCAGGTCCGTGATGGCGCTCGTTGCCGCAGCGAGGTCGACCTGGACCGTGCTCGGTGCGGTCAGGGCGCTCAGCGGCGTCACGGCCAGCGTCTTTCCGTCCGCGGAGAGCGCCACGGACTTCGCGATGGCATCCCCTGTACCCGTCTTGAGCCCCACCGCCGCCTCCGTCACCGAGAGCGGATTCATGGGCTCACTGAAGGTGACCTGGATGGAATCACGGACCCCCACGGTCGCCGCGTCCTTGGCCGGCAGGAAGGACGCCACCGTTGGCGCGGTCCGGTCGATGATGACCGTGCGTGCCGCGCTGGTGAAGACCGCTCCGCCACGGGTCGCGCGGATGGACAGCTGGTGCGTGCCCTCTGCCTCCTGGGTGGTGTTCCAGGTGAACGAATAGGGGCTCCCCGTGGGCTTCACGAGCACCGTGGTGTCCTTCAGGATCTCCACCTGCTCCGCGGCGCCTCCTTCCACCGTGAACTGCAGGAGCAGGGGGCCTCGCGTGTACGCCTTGCCGGGAGTGGGCACGACCCAGTTCACCACCAGGTCACCGGGCTTCCCCACCGTCACCGTCAGCGTGGCCTGCTGCGTGACCGAACCGCTCTTGCCTTGGAGCGTCAGCGTGTAGGCCCCGGGCACCGTGCCCGCTCCCACGCGGATGCTCAGGGTCGCTCGCGTCTCTCCCTTGGGCAGGGTGAACGGCTGAAGCTCGATGCCCGCGGGCGGGGACACGAGACTCCAGGTGACGGCGCCTCCCGCAGTGTCAGCCCAGGCGAGCCGGACGTCGCAGTCCAGGGTCCCCCCTGGGAGAACCTGCTCCTGGGCAGGAGTCGCCGTGAAGGTGAAGTCCGCGTCGGGGTCCGCCGGGTCCTCCTTGGGCGGGTCCTCCAGCGGAGGAACGTCGATGCATGCGGGGCTCAGGCCGAGGCAGCTGAGCAGCAACAGGTGTTTCAGGTTGGGCATGGGGGCACGTTCTGCAAGGTCAGGACCGGTCGGTCCCGAGCGAGAACAGTGCCATGCCCGTCCTCGGAACAGGACAGGCGTCCGGATTCGGAGGCTCCGGAAACACGGCTGCCCGCCGCCCCCGGGCTCGGGTGGGACACGCGGGCGGGGGCTCCTGGAGGCGAACCCTCATTTCGAGCAGTTCATCCCTCAACTCCACCTGGACCGGGACTTCGAGGACCGGATGGGGAACGCTTTCTCTGGGGATTCCTACCGGGTCTTCAGCGTCGTCGTGGACCTTCCACTCCGGATGGAACCCTTCTTGCCTCCGCCTGAGAGTGATACCCGCCCGCGGAAGGGCGGGTATCACTCTCACCCGTTGAGTTCCAGATCGCGGACGAAGAACAGCTCGCCGTAACGAACTCGGTGACAACGCTCATGAAAGCTACAAGCGACGGCAGAAGCGCCGTGTCCTCAATCGATTGAGTCGGGGGCTCGTGGTGCCCAAGCGACAGGGTTGAGCCCATCATCAAGATCCTGTCCCTGCGTGATGTCAGTAGTTGAGCCTGAAGACGTGCACGTTGGCGGACGTCGCATCAGCCTCAGTCCAGGCAATGAGTGGCTGCCCATTGGCGTCCATTGAGACGGAAGGGCCAAAGGCAGGGGTGCCACTGGCCGTCAAGGCGCTGAGAGGCATTCCCACGGGCTTCCATGCGGAGTCAACCCAACGGCTGACGAGAATGCTGCGTTCAGACGCTGTAACACCGCTCCAGGCAAGGACATGTGGAGTGCCTGCGCCAAGTGCGAGGCTGGGCGAATTGTTTCCCGTGGAATCGTTGCTGACGAGTGTGGGGGTGCTCCAGCCACTTCCTTCCCACCGCGCCCAATAAAGCATGCCATCCGCTTCTGCCTGGGCCGGGGACTGTACCCAGGACACCCAGGGGCGCTGCGTCGCATCCACTGCGACCGAAAGCGCTCGTACGTCTGTTCCAAGCGTTTTTCCCCCGAGGAGAGACGCGTCGTTGGCGAGAACGGCCACACCTCGGCGTGAGGCTGTGTCGTCGTAGGCCGAATAGGCAGTGAAGATGCTCGTGCCGGATGCTGCTACTGAGATGCCGTCCGCATTGAAATGGTCAGCGGGTTGGCCAGGGTTCAGGTCGATCCATGCCGAGCCTGATGATGGAAGCTTGAACCCACGGACCTTCGAGTTGTTTCCATCGTGCTGGGTGGCATGGAAGACAAGGTCCTCATTGGTCCCGGCGACGAGCCGCGCTTGTGTGGCGTATTCTTGCGAACTGGAAACCAGCGGAATGGATGGCAATGAAGTCCAGGTGCTTCCCGTCCACCGACGCGCGAACACGTCTCGGCCTTGGCCATTGCCAGTTGCCTCATCCCAGACGACGACGGGGTGGTTGGAGGCGTCGATTGCCAAGTCGGGCCTCGCTGCATCCGTTCCAAGCGCAGTCAGACCGCTCAGCGGCGCACCCAGCATGTCCCAGGCCGTACCGGACCACCTGGCAACGTAGATGTTCCGGGTCGAGCCATCGGGTTCCGACCAGGCAATGACAGGCCGACCCTCGCGGTCCACCTTCAAGACGACATCTTCGGCCGACGTTCTGCCTGCCACCGCGCTGATGGCTCCACCGAGAGGAAGCCAGGAGGAAACCGTGAACTTCCAGGTAGGAGCGGTCTGCACTCCGTTTCCTGCCAGATCCGTGGTGTTGCTCACGAGCGGCGTGAGATCGACAGAGAGGGTATCTGGAGCAGCCAGGGGATCGTTCGGAGTGACAGTCAGAACTTGTCCGTCCGCGGAGAGCGACACCGATTTGGGAATGGCGATACCCGCGCTCGTCTTGAGCCCGACCGCTGCCTCCGTCACCGAGAGCGGATTCATGGGCTCACTGAAGGTGACCTGGATGGCTTCGTGGACCCCCACGGTCGCCGCGTCCTTGGCCGGCAGGAAGGACGCCACGGTGGGCGCGGTCCGGTCCACGATGACCGTCCTCGGCGTACTGGTGAAGACCGCTCCGCCGCGGGTCGCGCGGATGGACAGCAGGTACGTACCCTCGGCCTCCGAGGTGGTGTCCCAGGTGAACGAATAGGGGCTCCCCGTGGGCTTCACCAGCACCGTGGTGTCCTTCAGGATCTCCACCTGCTCCGCTGCGCCTCCTTCCACCGTGAACTGCAGGAGCAGGGGGCCCCGCGTGTATGCCTTGCCGGGCGTGGGCACGACCCAGTTCACCACCAGGTCACCAGGCTTTCCGACCGACACCGTCAGCGTGGCCTGCTTCGTGACCGTGCCGCTCTTTCCCTGGAGCGTCAGCGTGTAGGCCCCGGGCACCGTGCCCGCTCCCACGCGGATGCTCAGGGTCGCTCGCGTCTCTCCCTTGGGCAGGGTGAACGGCTGAAGCTCGATGCCCGCAGGCGGGGACACGAGGCTCCAGGTGACGGCGCCTCCCGCGGTGTCCGCCCACGCGAGCCGGACGTCGCAGTCCAGGGTTCCCCCTGGGAGGACCTGCTCCTGGGCGGCAGTCGCCGTGAAGATGAAGTCCGCGTCGGGGTCCGCCGGGTCCTCCTTGGGCGGGTCCTCCAGCGGGGGAACGTCGATGCATGCGGGGCTCAGGCCGATGCAGCTCAACAGCAACAGGTGTTTCAGGTTGGGCATGGGGGCGTGTTCTGCAAGGTCGGAACCGGTCGGTCCCGAGCGGGAACACTGCCATGCCCGTCCGGGGAACAGGACAGGCGTCCGGCCCCGGAAACACGGCTGCCCGCCGCCCCCCGGGGTTCGGGTGGGGACGCGCGGGCAGGGGAGGGACTTCAGAAGGCCGCGGGCTACTTCTTCTTGCGGTTCTTCTTCTTGTTCTCCTTCTCCTTCTTGCGCCGCTCCTTGATGGCGTCGCGGTCGTCCGGCTTGCTCACGGCCGGGGGCGCGTAGCCCATCAGGCGGGCCTTGGCCATCGCGGCCTGGCCCATGGGCGGCGTGTAGCCCGGGGCGATCTGCGGCAGCTGCATGGGCATGCCCCCCATGCCTCCGCCCATCGCGGACATGGCCTTCTCCAGCGCCTTCGGGTCCTTCCCGAACATGCTGCCCAGGTCCATGTTCTTCATCTGACCCAGCTGCCCCAACTGCTTGAAGCCCGGGATGCGGCCCAGGAGGCCCGGGTTCTGGCCGATGGTGCCCATCACCTGCTGCATCATCCCGAACTTCTGCAGGAGCTCGCGCACCTCCTCCGGCTTGCGGCCACTGCCCTTGGAGATGCGGTTGATGCGGCTGGCGTTGATGATGTCCGGACGCAAGCGCTCCTTCTGCGTCATCGAGTCGTACATCGCCTCGATTTTGGTGAGCTCCTTCTCGTCCGGGTTCAGGTGCTCGGTGAGGTCGCCGAAGAGGGGGAACTTCTCCAGCAGGTCCTTCAGCGGGCCCATCTTGCGGACCATGCGGATCTGCTCGACGAAGTCCTTCATCGAGAACTGGCCGGAGAGCAGCTTGCGCGCGTCGTCCTCGGCCTTCTTCTCGTCGACGACCTTCTCGAAGTCCTTCATCAGGCCGACGATGTCGCCGAAGCCCAGGATGCGGCCCGCGAGGCCCTCCGGACGGAACTCCTCCAGCTTGTCCATCGACTCGCCCATGCCGAGGAACTTGATGGGCTTGCCCGTCACTTCCTTGATGGACAGCGCCGCGCCGCCGCGCGCGTCACCGTCCAGCTTCGTCAGGATGAAGCCGTCCAGCGTCAGGCGCCGGTCGAACTCGGCCGCCGTGCGCACCGAGTCCTGGCCGATCATCGCGTCGCACACCAGCAGGATGGTGTCCGGCTGCACGTTGGACTTGATGGACTCCAGCTCCGTCATCAGCGTCTCGTCGATGGCGAGCCGGCCCGCCGTGTCGATGAGCACCACGTCGCACTTCTGCTCGCGCGCGGCCGCGTAGCCCCGCTTCGCCAGCTCGGGCGGCTGCACGCCGGGCTCGTGGTAGACGGGGACCTTCAGGCGCTCGCCCAGGACCTTGAGCTGATCCACGGCGGCAGGGCGGTAGATGTCCGCCGCGACCAGCAGGGGCTTGCGCCCCTCCGCGAGCAGCCGGCTGGCGAGCTTGCCCGTGGTCGTCGTCTTACCGGAGCCCTGGAGGCCCACCATCATGATGCCGGACAGCTGGCCCTTGGGCTTCAGGTGGAGGCTCGTGTCCACCGGGCCCATCAGGGCCTCCAGCTCGTCGTGGCAGATCTTGATGAAGTGGTCCATCGCGCTGACCTTGCGCTTCTGGCCCCCCGCGTCCGTGACGGCTGTCTGCACCACCTCGCCCACGGCCTTCTCGCGGACGCGGGCGACGAACTTCTTCACCACGTCGAAGGCGACGTCGGCCTCCAGCAGGGAGACGCGGATGTCTCGCAGCGACTCGTCCACCAGCTCGGGGGTGAGTTCGCTCTTGCCGGCGAGGCGGTTCTTGGCGGCCCGGAAGCCCTTGGTGACGGTCTCAAGCATGGGGGGCGCTTTATAACAGCGTCCCGCCGGATGCGACGGTCACGGAAGCCCCGGTCGTCCAGCAGTGGAGGAATCAAGGGGCTTTCCCCACC
>NZ_RAWC01000430.1:0-1798 GCF_003611685.1 Corallococcus sp. CA049B
GGTTCGGGGGGTGGCGGTGGTCATCGGGAGCCTCGGGAGCTTGTGTCGGTGTTGGCGGCGGCCTGGCGGGCGAGGGCCCAGCGGAGCATCTGGGGCTTGAGCCAGAGGCGCGGGCGCCCGGCGCCCAGGTCGAGCACCGGACGGGGCATGTCCGGATAGCGACGCAGGTACGTGCTGACGCTGTTGGGGTGGGCAAGGCGCAACAGGCCCGCCACCTCCTGGGCGTCAATCAGGTCCTTCGTGTTCACCAGGGGGCACATGGGGCGTGTCTATACCCGTAGACACGCGGGGATGCACGGTTTCCTTCCCGGGCCGGGCATGGCCGGGGGCCTGCGCGCCAGGGGCCTGCCTGCTTCCGGACACGACAAAGCCCCGGGCTCCAAGAGGGAACCCGGGGCTTCGGGACGGCAGGGACGTCAGGTGGGGAGGACTACTCCGCCCACCAGGTCTCGGTCATCACGCTGAAGCCGTTCACGGTGTCCACGTAGATGTGGACGGTGTTGCGGCTCCAGGGGTCGTTCTCGTAGGTGATGATGCAGCCCTTGAAGGAGCGGCCCTGGGTCAGCGCGTCCAGGTTCGCGAAGCCCGCGTCACGGACCGTGGCGGAGACCTTGGTATTGCCGCCCACGTAGTTGAAGGCGCGCTGGACCTCGGCGCGCACCTCGGCGGCGTCGGCCAGGTTCGGGCGGATGGCGGCGCCGTAGGGGACGCTGGTGGGCTCCAGGCCGAAGCACGTCTTGTCATCGCGGTAGTAGTGGCCGGCGGACGCGATGTTCCACCAGTCGAAGTGGCGCAGGGTGGTGGCGCCATAGGAGCCGTTGCTCGGGATGGCGTTGATGGCGGAGAAGAGCGCCTCCAGGGGGCGGCTCAGGGTGGCGGAGTTGCGGATGTTGCGGAAGCTCACGTCACCGATGCCCGCCGTGTCGGCGATCTGCTGCGCGGTGGTGAAGGGGCGCGCGTTGAGCAGGTTGACGGCGCCGTTCCACGCGTCCGGCAGGACGTCGTGCAGCTCCGAGTCGTCAATGCTGTTCACCAGCGCGACGATGGCGGTCTGGTCGTCACGGGAGATGGCGATGCCATCCATGATGCCGACACAGTCCGCGTCGATGAAGTCCATCGTCCGGGCGCCGCCCTCCAGCTGCTTGAGCCGGGTCGGGCCGACGAGCGGCACGGAGGAAAGGTCCGCCAGCGACGTGAACGGCGCGGTGGCGCGGCGGTTCACGATGTTGGTGACCACGTTGCTGGGCAGGTAGCGGTCGAGGAGCGAGTACGACGCCGTGTTCGCGAACTCGAGGATGCCGGAGCACTCGATGGCCACGTCGACGTTCGTCGTCGTGAGGATGGGGGCCTGCTGCTGCTGCTCGGCGGACGGGGTGGTGGAGCCGGACTCGGGGGGGGTTCCCGCTTCGGAACCGGCACCGCAACCCACGAGCATGCTCACGGCGAGAAGGGCTGAGCCAAGACGACGCATCAGGGACTCCTGAATGAGGGGGGAGTGCTGCGATGAGACGCGGCTTAATACATCAAATCCGTCTGACACCACCGGCCGGATAAGCGCTTTGTTCATGTCACGATTCAGTCACCCTCCACGTGTTCCGCTGGGAGCATTCCGTCCGGCTCCACGGGGCGAGACTTCCTGACGTAGGAGCACACGGACCCAGGGTTGCCTCCGGCACCCGGCCCGGAGTGACCTTCCAGGTTGAGTGCACTTCATGCGACCCTGGGAGTCCATGGGTCAGGAAGGGTCACAGGTGTTCCCGGGGGCGCTCCAGCCCGGCGCGGTGGTGGGGCGTTGGCG
>NZ_RAWC01000431.1:0-1766 GCF_003611685.1 Corallococcus sp. CA049B
GACTGAAGGAAGCGGCTCGGATAGATCCGCCCTCGCTTCGCCGGGCCCGAGGGCAGTTCCTGGCGCAGCACCGGATATCGGGGAGTGGCTCAGCCTGGTAGAGCACTTGGTTCGGGACCAAGGGGTCGCAGGTTCAAATCCTGTCTCCCCGACCAAACGACGAAGCGGGCTGGAGGCCGAAAGGTCTCCAGCCCGTTTTCGTTTCTGGGCTCGTCCTTGGCGACCTGCCCAGGTGCCAGCCTCAGCCTTTTCGCTGTGTGGAGTAGCCTGAGGGGAAGTTCCCGTCGGCGGGTTGTTTGCCAGGGACGAACACGCTGGCTACTGTGCGGAAAGTGGTGCTGTCAGGCACCCGCCGCCCACGCTGGCAGAGCCGTATCGGCACTGACCTTGAGACGACGCTCCTTCCTTCGGGCGCCGCCTGTCATGAGTGGGCCATGGCTGTGAGGCGCTCTTCTCAGGGAAGAAGCTGCCATGCCGAACCGTGTCTATACCGCAGCAGATATTGAATCGTTCAAGCGCGAGGCAAAGAAGATTCGCAAGCGGGAGAAGATCACCCACGTGCGTGCGCTCGACCGTATCGCCGAGCGCGAGGGCTATCCAAGTTGGTGGCACCTGCAGAAGTCGAGCGCATCGCCGAGCGGTGCCGATGCTGTGCTCAACAGCCCTGACGCTGCGCCTACGCTGGTTCGCTTCACGGTAGATCCAAAGGACGCCGAGAGTTTTGACGAGGAGCGCCTCGCAGAGAGAGGCATTGTTGAAGACTTCGACTTCGGTGACTTCCTTGCGGAGCAGGAGGAGGAGCCCTGGGAGTTCTCCACTTGGGAGCAGACGTTTCGCTTCACCGATTGGACGTCGAAGAGCCCCGAAGAGATCGTCGAAAAGGTTCGTGAGACATTCTTCTTCCCACCACGTCGCCTGTGGATTGGAGGGAAGGAGTTTGACATCGAGGCCTACTCGGCTTCGGACCTCTTTATGCTCAAGGGCTGAGGGATTGACATGACTACCGACCCACTCATGGTCCCGTCTTGTCCTCGGTGTACCTCTCGAAGAGGCTCTAATGAGATTCTCGACTGGTGCACAATCTGTGGCGAAGTTTTGTGTGCACGCTGCGTGAAGCGGGGTTGCTGTGGAATGACTCCCGCACCGTCAGGCCAACTTGAGGAGGTGCGACGCTCCGAATCAACTTCCCAGGGCCAGCCAACACGAAGCTCAACCGTGGCCCCGCAGGAACACGCGCTCGTGGAGCGCTATTCGCCCGCCAAGGACGCAGTCCGGTGCTGCTCCAGTGCTCGACGACAGTCCTGCGCCTGCGCTGAATTGTGGTCATGCCCAGAGCACGGTAAGCACCACTTTGGCATCCATGATTAACGAGAGTGACATGCTAACCGGCTGGTAAATCTAGAGGTCCCAGCCGGTGCTGGAACAGGCGGTGATCGTCAAGGTAGTTGTCGCGTGAAAGGGTTCAGCCGATGCGCTTTCGTTCCTGCACTTCCGGTGAGGGATTGAGGCGCACGAGGCCCGCGGGCGTCCAGTCGCGGGTGTTGTGGCTCCAGCGCTCAGGGTGACGGGCGCGAGCGCGCTGGTACACGTGGTGGCGCTGGGCGAGCAGCGCGGCGTCGAGGCCGAAGTGCTTGGCTTCCGGCGTGACGAAGCGAATAGCGGAGTGCCGGTGCTCAGTGTTGTACCAGCCCACGAAACGCGCCACCCACCCCCTTCGCGTCCTGGCTGGAGGCGAAGGAGCGGTGGGGGGCGGTGGGGGAAGGAGG
>NZ_RAWC01000432.1:0-1719 GCF_003611685.1 Corallococcus sp. CA049B
GCGGATGACGGCGCGCTTCGCCCCCGTGGACGTCAAGGTGGACGTGTCCAAGCTGCCGGACGCGGAGAAGCGCGCCCTGGCCAAGATCCTCCAGGCCGCCCGCATCATGGACCCCCTCTTCCTGGGCCAGGCGTGGGCCGGCAACCAGACCCTGCTGTTGGACCTGGTGAAGGACACCACGCCCCTGGGCAAGGAGCGGCTGCACGCGTTCCTGCTCAACAAGGGCCCCTGGTCCCGCCTGGACGAGGCGAAGCCGTTCATCCCCGGCGTGCCGCCCAGGCCGGACGAGGGCAACTTCTACCCCGCCGGCGCCACCAAGGCGGAGGTGGAGGCGTGGGTGAAGAGCCTGCCGGAGGCGCAGCAGCACGCGGCCACGGGCTTCTTCACCACGCTGCGCAAGGGGCCGGACGGCAAGTTCGTGAGCGTGCCCTACAGCGTGGAGTACCAGGGCGAGCTGGGCATGGCCGCGCAGCTGTTGCGTGAGGCGGCGGCGCTCACCCAGCAGCCCACGCTGAAGCGCTTCCTGGAGACGCGCGCGGCGGCGTTCCTGTCCAACGACTACTACGCGAGCGAGGTCGCGTGGATGGAGCTGGACGCGAGCGTGGAGCCCACCATCGGGCCCTACGAGGTCTACGAGGACGGCTGGTTCAACTACAAGGCCGCGTTCGAGGCCTTCATCGGCGTGCGCGACGACGCGGAGACGCAGAAGCTGGCGAAGTTCAGCGCGGAGCTCCAGGAGCTGGAGAACAACCTCCCGATTGAGCCTTCCTTGCGCAACCCGAAGCTGGGCGCCCTGGCCCCCATCCGCGTCATCAACAGCATCTATTCGTCCGGTGACGGCAACCGGGGCGTGCAGACGGCGGCCTTCAACCTGCCCAACGACGAGCGCGTGGCGGCGGAGAAGGGCACCAAGCGCGTGATGCTGAAGAACATCCAGGAGGCCAAGTTCCAGCGCGTGCTGGTGCCCATCGCGAAGGTGGCGCTGCCCGCGAAGGACCGCAAGGACGTGTCCTTCGACGCCTTCTTCACGCACATCCTCATGCACGAGCTGATGCACGGTCTGGGGCCCCACAACGTCACCGTGGCCGGGAAGCAGACGACGGTGCGTCAGGCGCTGCAGGCGTCCTCCAGCGCCATTGAAGAAGCCAAGGCCGACATCTCCGGCCTGTGGGCGCTCCAGCGGCTGGTGGACAAGGGCACGCTGGACAAGGACCTGCAGCGGACCATGTACACGACGTTCCTCGCGTCCGCGTTCCGCTCCATCCGCTTCGGCATCGACGAGGCGCACGGCAAGGGCATCGCGCTCCAGCTCAACCACTTCCTGGACACCGGCGCGGTGAAGGTGAACGCGGACGGCACCTTCGAAGTCGTGCCGGACAAGATGCAGGCGTCCATCACGTCGCTGTCGAACCAGCTCATGAGCCTCCAGGCCCAGGGCGACCGCGCCGCCGCGGAGGCGCTGCTCGCGAAGCAGGGCGTGGTGCGCCCCCCCGTGCAGAAGGTGCTGGAGCGGCTGAAGAACGTGCCGGTGGACATCGAGCCGCGCTACGTCACCGCCGACTCGCTGGTGAAGGACTTCGGCGGCCCTGCGTCCACGCCCGCGGCGAAGTAGTGTCCCGGCCACGCTCCGTCCCACCCGCGCGCTTTTCTTCGTGCGCGGGGGGCGGGGCATGGCCAGTAAGGGAGCCATGGCGCCCGAGCCCTCCACCCGTCCCGTCC
>NZ_RAWC01000433.1:0-1716 GCF_003611685.1 Corallococcus sp. CA049B
ACCATGTCCTGTGGCGAACCGTCCGCGAACGCGACGCAGGCGCGCAGGGCGCACGCCAGCGCCACGCCTCGCGGCAGCCACGGCCCCCGGAATCCGCCGCGCCATGGCCCCCGCCCGCCGTACCCCATCCGCTCCGCCCGCACCTCCGGGCACGGCCCCATGCCGTGCATCCGGAAGGTAAGCAGTCAGGTGTTGGAAAGCGCCCCCGGCGCTCACCCTCGAGGGCGGCGGCTAGTAGTGCACGGAGACGAAGACGCGCAACTGGTACGCGTCCTTCTGCACGTCCGGGTAGGTGTCGAAGCGGCTGTGTCGGCGGAACCAGTTCAGCTCCGAGCCCAGCCCCACGTGCTTGAACACCGGGATGTCCGCCTGGAGCTGGCCGGTGAACACGTGGTGTGAGCCTTTGGATCCGTCCAGCACCATGATGTGGGAGGTGCTCGCCTCCAGCGTGAGGACCTCCCAGGCGCCGCGCAGGTACGCGAGCTGGAGGTTCAAGCCCAGGCCGGGGCCGTAGTCGTAATTGCGGCTCGCCTTGCCGCTGTGCTCGGAGGAGATGCCGGTGAGGACGCTGCCGTCCACGAGCAGCGCGGTCCTCAGCTTCGAGCGCGCGTTGAAATGGCGCTCGTGCAGCAGGCCCGCTTGCAGGGACTGTCCGCCCAGTTCGTACGCGTTCGTGTCCACGTGGCTGGTCTGCTGGAGGAAGCCCAGGCGCAGCTCGTCCTTCTCCGTGCTCCAGAGTGACAACCTGGCGATCAACCCCTGGAGCCGCGAGTGGCTGATGAGGCTGCTCTCCGCCGTGGTGAACTGGACCCGCGCGTCGAAGGCGTCGAAGGGGTGGTGGAAGTCGCCCTGGTACATGTTGCCGTAGCGCATGTCGAGCTGGAGGAAGAACTGGTCCTCTCCCCAGATGAGCGGCTGTCCGTCGCCCAGCTTGAGGTAGCCCACGGCCCCCCAGAGGGACAGCTCGCGCGGCCGCCACTCCGCTGGCGTGGGTTCCTGGCGCGTCACGTCGCCGCGCAGCACCCGGTTGAAGCCGCGCACGGGGCTCATGGCGGCGGCGGTGAGCTCACGCACGAAGCGCTCGCCGCCGCGGGCCTCCGTGTCGAGCACCAGCGAGGACAGCCGGTAGAGCCCCTCGCCAATGGCCATGCCGCCCACGGACGTGTTGATGAAGTCATTGACGGACGGCGGCTTGTTCTCCGCGAACAGCTCCCACTGCGCGCTGCCAAACAGCGTGAAGGGCAGGGTGGCCAGGTAGGGCACGCCATTGTCGCGCGCGGCCGTGAAGTAGAGGCTGCCGTGGTACGGGTGCGCGAACTGGTTGGTGAGAAAGCCGTCCGCGTCCCAGACGAAGCCCGTGTTCAGGTTCTTCTTCCACGAGTCCGGGTCCACGCGCGCCCACTCCTTGTTCGCGAGGACCCGGTCCCACGTCCACACGAACAGGTTGATGGCGGTGATCTCCCCCACCGCGAGCCACGGGTGGAACCTCTTGCGGGACGCGTCCTCGCCGACGGTCTCCTCGTTCAGCGGGGCATCCGCTGGCGGCCCGGCCTGGACGGGAGCGTCAGCGGGAAGGGGCGGGGCGTCCTCGCGCCGCTCTTCCTGCGCGAAGGCCGGCCCGCCCAGCAGCAGTCCGCAGGCGAACAGCACGCCACCCAGAGGCCACGGACTTCCCCCTCCGCCGTGCCCCCGTCCGCGCCTGGCTCGCCCCATATC
>NZ_RAWC01000434.1:0-1706 GCF_003611685.1 Corallococcus sp. CA049B
GCTTCGGGGAAGCGGTCCACGAGTGGCTGCTGGGTGACGAGCACCTGGGCCGCGCTGTCCTCCAGCATGAAGGCCAGGCGCTCGCGGGGCAGGAGCGGATCCACCGGCACCCAGGCACCACCGGCCTTCAGGATGCCGAGCAGGCCGATGACGATGTCGAGGGAACGCTCGACGCTGAGGGCGACGCGGACCTCCGGGCCCACGCCACGACGGCGCAGCGCATGCGCAAGCTGATTGGCGCGCGCGTCCAGTTGCGCATACGTCAGCTGCGTCCCTTCGAAGACAGCGGCCACCGACTCCGGAGCGCGGCGCATCTGCTCCTCGAAGAGCGAATGCATGCACGCTTCTGGGAACGGCGCGCGCGTGGCGTTCCACTCCACCAGCATTTCGCGCCGCTCGACGGCGGTCAGCAGCGGCAATCGGGCGACTGCCTCGTTCGGCTGCGCGACGGCCTCCTGGAGGAGTACGCGGAGGTGCTCGGCCATGCGAGCGGCGGTGGAGGGGGTGAAGAGGTCGGTGGTGTATTCGAGGTAGCCCTTGAGGCCCGCGTCCGTCTCCAGCACCTGGAGGGTGAGGTCGAACTTGGCGGAGAAGGTGTCGAGCTCCAGGGCCTCCAGCTTGACGCCTTCGACGGTGGCGGCGCCGCGGAAGGAGGCCTGGTAGGTGAGCATCACCTGGAAGAAGGGCGTACGCCCCGGGATGCGCTCCGGCTTCAACTCCTCCACGAGCCTCTCGATGGGGAGCTCCTGGTGCTCCTGGGCCCCGAGCACCGTCTCCCGCACCTGACGCAGCAGCGTGCGGAAGGACGCCGTGCCCGTCACGCGGGTGCGCAGCACCTGGGCGTTGACGAAGAGGCCGATGAGGCCCTCCACCTCGCCGCGCGTGCGGCCGGCCATGGGAGAGCCGACGGTGACGTCCTCCTGGCCGGAGTAGCGGGCCATCAGCACCTGCCAGCCCGTCAGCAGCGCCATGTAGAGCGAGGCGCCCTCCTGCTGCGCCACGGCCTTCAGCGCGTCCGTCAACTCGCGAGGCAGCAGCACGTCATGCCGGGCGCCTCGGCCATCGCGGTTGGCGGGGCGGGGGAAGTCGGTGGGCAGCTCCAGCGCGGAGGGCACTCCGGCCAGCTGGCGCTTCCAGTAGTCGAGCTGCTTCTCCAGCCGGGGGCCCTGCATCCACTCGCGCTGCCAGACACCGAAGTCCGCGTACTGGATGCCCAGCGGCGGCAGGGGCGCGGCCTGTCCTCGCGCGAAGGCTCCGTAGAGGAGCGCCACCTCGCGGACCAGCAGCGTCATGGACCAGCCGTCGGAGATGATGTGGTGCACCACCACGACGAGCAGGTGCTCTCCCGGCGCCGACGTCAGCAACAGCGCGCGCAGCAGCGGGCCCTTCGCGAGGTCGAAGGGCTGGGCCGCGGCTTCACGCGCCAGACGCCAGGCCTCTTCCGGCGCTGAGCCCGTGAGGCCCTTGCGCTCCAGGGTGAGCACCGGCTCCGGAGACACCACCTGCACGGGGCCCGAAGCGTCCTCGCGGAAGGTGGTGCGGAGCACCTCGTGACGGCGGACGACTTCGCGCAGCGCTCGCTCCAGCACGGCCACGTCGAGTGCGCCCTCCAGGCGCACCGCCATGGGGACGTTGAAGAGCGAGGTGCCGGGCTGAAGCTGATCAATGAACCAGAGGCGCTGCTGGGCGAAGGAGAGGGGCAGGGG
>NZ_RAWC01000435.1:0-1700 GCF_003611685.1 Corallococcus sp. CA049B
GTCACCCCCTCTCCCTCGCGGGAGCGGTGAACACGAGGGCCGACGTGAGGGACTTCCCCTCGCGCCGGCCCTCTTCGCGTCCGGGGCTCAACGCGCTGGCGCCCCCGCCTCCAGCGCGCTACGCCCGGAAGGCACGCGAAATGGCCCGGACAGCCCGGGCCCCGAAAGGACACGGGACATGAAGAGGCTCACGTGGGTGCTGGCGGCGGCGCTGATGTTCACCGCCTGCGCGACGAGCAGTCCGGCGGAGGTGGGGCGCGGGCCATCCGCCACGGGCGCCGTCTCCGAGGAGGATTTCAAGGCCATGCACACCCTGCGCACGGACGCCGCCCCCGAGCGCAAGGGCCAGCCCGTGGAGCTGTCCGACGGCTCCAAGGCCTACCTGAGCCTGCCGCCGGACGCGAAGGGCCCCCTGCCCGCCGTCATCGTCATCCACGAGTGGTGGGGCCTCAACGAGCACGTGCAGGCCTGGGCGGACCGGCTGGCGGCGGAGGGCTACGCGGCGCTCGCGGTGGACCTCTACCACGGCAAGGTGGGCACCAACCCCGACGAGGCGCTCGCGCTGGTGAAGGCCGTGGACGGCGACCAGGCCACGAAGACGCTGCTGGCCGCGCACGCGTTCCTCAAGGGCGACCCGCGCATCCAGGCCGTGCGCACGGGCAGCATCGGCTGGTGCTTCGGCGGCGGCTGGTCGCTGCGCACCGCCATGGCCATCCCGGAGCTGAGCGCGGCGGTCATCTACTACGGCCACCCGGTGACCGACCCCCAGCAGCTCTCCACCATCAAGGCGCAGGTGCTGGGCATCTTCGGCACGAAGGACAAGTCCATCCCGCCGGAGACGGTGCAGGCCTTCGAGAAGGCGCTGGACGAGGCCGGCGTGCGCAGCCGCATCGTGGAGTACGACGCGGACCACGCCTTCGCGAACCCCTCGGGCGCCCGCTACGACGAGCGCTCCGCCGCGTCCGCCTGGGCGGAGACGTCCGCGTTCCTCGCGCGCACGCTCAAGCGCTGAGGCGGCACGGGGCCAGCGGCCTTCAGTAGGGACGCTGGCCCGAGAAGTTGCCCGGGGGCGCGTAGTTGCACACCCAGAAGTCCCAGGGGGAGGTCCCGCCAAAGGGAGAGTTGGTGGTGCAGCGCTTCGTGGCGCAGCCCAGGCGGCGGGTGTTGCGCCACACCACCTGCGTGTAATGGCCGCAGACCTCGCCCGCCTTGCAGGTGTTGCTCGCGTAGTCGTAGTCCGCCGCCTCATCCACCCAGCCCTTCACCACGCCCTTCGTGTCCCAGTGCCCCGGCGTGGCGGCGGCGATGTTCTCCCCCGCGTTGCCCCGGCCGTCGTTGTGCTTGAACTGGCACTGCTCCACCCACTTGCGCGCGGTCTCCTCCACCGAGGGGTCCCACGTGAGCGGCTCCAGCGCGGGTGACGGCGTGGGCTTCGCGGCGGCGCGGGCCGCGTTGTGGGCGTCCAGCAGGTCGCGGGCGAACTGCGTCAGCTCCACGCCGCCGCCATCGGGGGTGGTGCCCCCGTCCTCCTGGACGCCCGCGTCCGCGGGCGTGTCGTCCGGGTCCCCGTCAGGGATACAGGCGAGCAGGAGGAACGGGCTGAGCAGGGACAGGGAGCGGAGGAGGGGAGAGCGTCGCATGGCGGGATTATCCGCGCGCGGGTGGGTGTGCGGGCAAGCGGACAGGGGGACCGCGAGGAT
>NZ_RAWC01000436.1:0-1675 GCF_003611685.1 Corallococcus sp. CA049B
GCATGTGTCGGGGAGGGGAGGCCGGACTCTATGACGGGGTGCGCGTGCCTTGTCCACGGGGGGCATGAGATGGGCGGTTGCTCCCTCCCCCTGGGGCTTGGCGGAAGCCACGAGATGAAGCGTTTTCTGGGCGGATGAGAGGTGTGTAGGGTCGGCGGACATGGACGGATCCGCGACCTTTCCCGACGTGACGCTGGCCATCCTGGCAGGGGGGCAGGGGACCCGGTTGGGAGGTGTGCCCAAGGGGCTGCTGAGCGTGGAAGGGCTCACAACCTTGGAACGGCTGCAAGCGTTCGGGTCGCATTTCGAGGACACGCTGTTGGTGGCGAATGTTTCGGAGCCGTACGAGCGCTTCGGGATCCGCACGGTGGGGGACGCCGTGAAGGGCAAGGGAGCGCCGGGAGGGGTCCACGCGGCCCTGGAGGCGGCCCGCACGCCGTGGGTGTTCGCGGTGGCGTGCGACATGCCGTTCGTGACGGAGGCCGCGGCGCGGGTGGTGCTGGACGCGCGGAGCGGGGACGTGGATGCGGTGTGCATCGAGCGGGACGGGCGGTGGGAGCCGTTGTTCGCGGCCTATCGTACGGAGCTGATGTCACGCTGGGGTGACGCGTTGGTGGAGGATCCGTCTCTGCGGGCGCTGCTGATGCGGTTCCGGACGCGGACCTTGTCCGCGGACGCATTGCGCGCGGTGGATCCGGAGCTGCGTGCCCTGGCGAACGTGAACACGCTGGAGGATCTGGTTCGTTACGGCGTCACGTTGCCATGAACCGTGCGTAGGGCATGCCGGCGCGTGGCGCCGAGCCCTGACCCAGCACGGGCAACGGGAAGCTCAGGGGCTTTCCGTCCGACGCCTCCGTGTTCCCCTCCACCTGTGCCGCGCCCAGGCCCTGGCGTTGTCCCTGGAACGTGGCCTGTGGATTTCGCGCGGACGTCTTGCCTGCCTGGATGACGGCGTAACGCGCGGCCACCGCGCCCACCGTGGTCAGTACGTCCGCCGTCACCTGCTTCCACCGTGCCCGTCCCGGCAGCACGTCCATCACCAGGCCCGCCAGCGAACACGCCCGAGACAGCGCCCACAGCGCTCCCGAAGCTCCGGTGCGCAGCGGCTTCCCCACCTCCACCACCTGCCGCGCCTCCAACTCCACCGCTTCGCGCGTGAACACCTCCGCCACCTTGCCCGCCACACGGAACCGGCGCAGCACGCGCTCCTCCGCGTCCGTATGCGGGAACAGGGACAACAAGCTCCCCGCGCTCGCGGTCGCGGAGGCCATGAAGAACAGCGGCAGCGTGCGCCCCACCTGCTGCCACAGGGGCACCGCCGTGTTGCTCACCAGCACCGCCGTGTAGCCCGCGAGCGGCAACCCCAGCACCGCGCCCATCACGCCCGCCGTGCGCCCCATGACTCCCAGGGCCCCTGGCATCCTTCGCAGCACGAACGCCGCCGTGTTCACCGCGCCCGAACCCGCCAGCACCCACGAACCCATGCTCATGGGAGACGTGGGCCGGAACACGCGCAGCATGTTCAGGAAGCGCGACGGCCGGCCCAGGTCGTGGATCAACAGCCCCGCGCTCACCATGTCCCCAACCGTCGCCACCGCGTGACAGCAGCTCCGTACGATAGGCCGCGAACAACGGCTCCCACCGCCCGTCCCGCTCGATGCACACCGCATCCACG
>NZ_RAWC01000437.1:0-1663 GCF_003611685.1 Corallococcus sp. CA049B
GGGCGGTGGGGGTGGGCAGTGGTTCGCATGATTTCCCTGATTCTCGCCCATCGAGAGGAAATGTTTCTTCGTTTCCTGTCGGCGTGGCCAGACTTGCCGCGCTGCGACATGGAAGCCCGGTTCCGTAGGAAAGGATTCAAAGAACGAAGGTCTGGCTCGACACGGGCGTGCGGACCCTCCACATCCCACCACTCACGAAGGGAATGACACGATGAGCACTGGAAGCTTCATCTGGTACGAGCTGATGACCCATGACCCCAGCGCCGCCGCCCGCTTCTATGGCGCGGTCGTTGGATGGAAGATCCCCGACCCGCCCGCGCCCATGCCGGGCGGAGTGGACTACCGCATGATCATGCGCGGCGATGGCGGCTCCGCCGGAGGCGTGCTGCGCCTTTCGCAGGACATGGTGCGGAATGGCGCACAGCCTTGCTGGCTCGGCTACCTGCACGTGGCCGACGTGGATGCGTCCCTCCGGGCCCTGGTGGCCGATGGTGCCAGGGTGCTGATGCCGCGCATGGAGCTGCCCGTCGGCACGATCGCGATGGTGGCCGACCCAATGGGCACTCCCTTCTACGTGATGGCGCCGGTTCCACCGCCAGGCAAGCCCAAGGCGAAGAGCGACGTATTCGACGTGAAGGCGCCGCAGCACATTCGCTGGAACGAACTGGCGAGCCCCGATCTCTCGCGCGCCAAGACGTTCTATGCGAAGCACTTCCACTTCCAGTTCAACGACGTGATGCCCATGGGCCCGATGGGCGACTACTGCTTCATCGACCACGACGGCGTTCGGCTTGGCGCCATCATGCAGAAGCCCGCCGCGGGCCCCGGTCCCACCGGCACCTGGCTGTTCTACTTCGGCGTCTCCTCGGTAGCCGAGGCGCAGCGCGCCATCACCGCCAATGGCGGCAAGGTGCTGCAAGGTCCGCACGAGGTGCCTGGCGGCGACTGGATTGTCGTTGCAACGGACCCCGCGGGTGCAGCATTTGGCGTTGTAGGACACAAGGGCGAGTGAGCCCCAGGAGCGCAATCATGACGACCCCCGTGAACAAGACCGTCCTCTGCCTCTGGTACGAACGCAGCGCTGAAGAAGCGGCGGAGTTCTACGCCCGCACCTTCCCCGGCAGCTCCGTCGGCGCCAAACACCGCGCGCCGGGCGATTACCCGGATGGCAAGGAGGGCGATGTCCTCACGGTGGAGTTCACCGTGCTGGGCTTCCCCTGCATCGGCCTCAATGGCGGCCCCACGTTCAAGCACAGCGAAGCGTTCTCGTTCCAGGTCAGCACGAAGGATCAGGAAGAGACGGACCGCTACTGGAATGCCATCGTCGGCAACGGCGGGCAGGAAAGCCAGTGCGGGTGGTGCAAGGACAAGTGGGGAATCTCCTGGCAGATCACCCCTGCCGCCCTGACGGACGGCATGAGCGATCCGGATCCGGCCGCGCGCAAGCGGGTGTTCGCCGCGATGATGGAGATGCAGAAGATCGACATCGCGAAGATCAACGCGGCGCGCAGGGGTTGAGGGAGGCCCGACAAACAGGCCGTTTCAGCAAGCCTGTCACAGGCTGGCCTAGAGCCAGGGCCTCAGCCGCTCCCGCAGCGTGCGCACGCCAGGCAACGCCTGCGCCAGCGTGCGGTAGAGCGGCTGGCCGAGCCGGAGCGTGGCC
>NZ_RAWC01000438.1:0-1637 GCF_003611685.1 Corallococcus sp. CA049B
CCCCCCACCCCTTCCGCGTGGGCGTGGGGCTTCAGCCCCAGCACCGCCTCCACCGCCTTCGTGAGCGTGGGCACCGGCCGCACGTCCAGCGCCGTCAGGGGCGCCGCGTCGAACCCGCTGCCCTCCGGCACGAACACCGCCACCCGGGCTGCCCCCGGAAACACCTGCTTCACGTAGGCCTGCGCCACGCCCAGCTTTCCCTGGAGGAACTCGCGCGGCGCGGGCGCGAGCCTCTCTCCATGCGCCTCCAGCGCCACGCCCGTGCCCAGGAAGGGCGACGGCAGCGGAAGGCCCGCGAGCAGCGCCACCCACGCGACGAACAGCGGCAGCGACGCGCTCCGGCCATCCAGCGTCACGTTCCGGCCGCGCGGCGAGACGTGCAGGTCCGTCTGCTCCCACGGCAGCGCGTAGCGCGCGCGGCCCACCGCTGACAGGTGGCGCGCATGGTCCTGCCACGCGGGGGTGAAGGCATTGCCCCGCGACACGTCCGTCCACAGCCGTCCCTGGCCGGGGCGCACGGACAGCTCCACGGGCACGACTCGAAAGAGCGCGTGTCCGCCGACGTCCGCCTGGGTGAAGAGCAACAACTGCGTGGATGCGGGCAGCATGGGCGGGGGCGTGTCGGCGCTCTCGAGGAAAGACACAGCCGGGAGGAGGACCGAGGCCCTCCTCCCGGCCATGAAACGCGTTACTCCGCGACGACGATCACGCCCATGCCGTTGGAGCAGGTGCACTTGTCGGTGGCGGCGGAAACGCGGACGATCTCGGACTGGATGTACATGGTGGTTCTCCTGGGATGGATGTTTGGGGTTGAAGGGAAAACGACGGAAGCGACTACTCCGCGCTCACGGTCGTCGAGGCGATGACCATGCCGTTGGAGCAGGTGCACTTGTCGGACGACGCGGACACGCGGACGATCTCGGACTGGATGTACATGGTGTTACTCCTGGATGGATTGCTGCGTTCACTGCCACTACGGTGAAACATCGCGGAGTGTGGACAGGGGGTCTGACATTGCCTGCCAACACACCGGTGCTTCATTCCAGACGTGAAGAGACCTCCCACGTCTGGCATCGCGCGCACCCGGGGCGACCCGGGCACACGGGATTCCCAAAGGCCAGGACATGGCCCGGCCTGTCCCCCTCACGAGGGGAAGAAGGCACTACGGCGGACGGCGAAGAGTCAGACGGGACGCGAGGGCTCGCACAGCCCCAGCTCCTGGAACTGCGTCACGGTGCGCTGGACGTCGGCGCGGATGGCCTCTTCCTGGCCCACGGCGCCCAGCCGGAGCGCCAGCGACGCCACCGCCCCGTCCAGGGACGTGCCGCCCTGGCACAGCTCGAAGATGCGCGCGGCGGTCTCGTTCACCCGGAAGACCTCCCCACCCTCGGTGTCCAGGAGGAAGAAGGCTTCGCCCTGCTGCTGGACGATGACGCCGGAAGTCGCGTGCGGCAGGTTCAAGACATCCCCCTTTGAAACCGCGCTGTTACATTTCCATGTTTCTAAGTGCTCTCATAAAGCCTGTCAATACACGCAAGGATTTGGGTTGGAGGCTCATGAGAGGGTTTGCGCACGTGCCAGGTCCTGGAGCGCCGCGTCGGTCCAGAGAGGGGGCCGGCTGTTGTGCGGTGGTGGGC
>NZ_RAWC01000439.1:0-1580 GCF_003611685.1 Corallococcus sp. CA049B
GGTAAGCGTTCAGGGGGCTTGGCGACCGCGAGCGTGAGATGGATTCAGGTTCCGGGCAGCAGCGATGGTGCGGGAGTGCCGTGGAGATGGGCTTCAAGGGACGCAGTGAGAGCGTCGAGCACGTTGCGCTCCTGCTTCCTGAGGCTCATCACGGCCGTGAGGATGCGCTCGACGAAGCGGCTACCGTCCTCGCTCTGGGTGCCAAAACTCGTCTTGCGCCAGATGACCGCATGGCGCAGGTCCCTCTCGGCGAGGTTGTTGGTGGGCTCGACGCCCTCGGTATAGACGAACGTCCAGAGCGCATCCTTGAGTTTGAGGATTTCCCTGGCGGTGCCGGCCACCGGCTTCGGGCACACCTGCGCGGCCTCCGCCAGGAGTCGCTCCACCTCGCGCATGAGAGGACGCATCTTGCGCTGGAAGGTGGCGCGCTTCAGGAGCCCATCGCGGGCCAGATGCCACCATTCGAAGAGGACAAAGACTTCCGCCAGCAGCCGTTCTCCCAGCCGTTTCGCCTCCCCTCCACGCTCGACGAAGCCTTCGAATTCGCGCACCAGGTGCGCCCAGCAGACCTGCCGTTTGAGGGCGTGCACCCAATTGTAGGCACACCACCTGTCGGAGATGAGCGTGCCCCGAAAACCCTGGCCCAACATCGTCTGGGCGACGGCCTTGCCGCGACTCTTGACGATGAGAAAGACAGCCACCGTCGCGGTGCTGGCGACCCACAGCCAGGCGCGTGCATGCTTCTGCCACCAGCCGGTTTCATCCTGATGCACGGCAGGCTGCGTCTGGACGTAGGCGCGCGCCTCACTCACAGAAGCCGCGAGGGCCTGGCTCACCCACTGCTCGAGGTTGCTGACGCTGCCGAGTGCCAGTTCCACGCCCAGCACGTCCTCCAGCAACTCCTGCACCAGCCGCTTGGACAAGCGCAGGCGCCCGGTGCAAAGCGCGATGAGGCCCGTCAGGCGCGGCCCGAAGTTGCCCTCGGGTACGCCCGCCGGCAGCGGTGCACAACGCCAGGCATTACAGTCGGCGCACCAGCCCGCGTGCAACTCGTACTGCCTCACCTCGGGCACGATGCGCGGCAACTCCACCACCTGGTGGATTCGTGCGGGAGGCGTGCTCTCCAGTCGCAACAGGGGGCCGGTGCAGCCCGTGCAACGCTCCGGTGCGGGCACCGCAACCACCTGCGTCACCTTGTCCGGCGGCATCAGCTCGCGCTTGCGGCCCTTGTGTCCGGGCTGGCCTCCGGGCTTACGCCCCGTCGGCTCCGACTTCCTGGGCGGCGTACCGGGTGGGTCCGAGGACGGAGGCTTCGAGGAGTTACGCGAGGTACTCCGCAGCCGCGCCTCCAGCTCCACGATGCGAGCCTCCTGCTGCGCAATGCGAGCCTCCTGCTGCTCGATTCGCGCGAGCGCCGCGCTCAGCAGTCGCTCCAACTCTGCGATACGCGCATCTCTTGGGTCGGGAGTGGCCACGTCCTATTATTTCTAAGCCGCCCCCGGCCCACGTCGAGCGTGGTGAGGCCCACCGTTCGCTGCCTCACTGCCCCCTCAGGCGAGCACTACCCCGTGAACGCTTAC